>CAVCIX010000008.1:0-36006 GCA_963602505.1 Anaerovoracaceae bacterium
GCTTTTGCAACTTCTAATTGGTCGTCTTCGCAAATTGAATCACCAATTTTACCGCCGTTAGCTTTTACGAATGTATAAGCCATACCACCACCGATAATCATGTTATCAACTTTGTCTAATAAGTTTTCTAAAACACCGATTTTAGAAGAAACTTTAGCACCACCAACAACAGCTGTGAATGGTCTTGTTGGGTTATCTAAAGCTTGTGATAAGCATCTGATTTCTTTTTCCATTAATAAGCCAGAAACTGCTGGTTTAAGGATTTTTGCTAATTTAGCAGTTGAAGTGTGGTTTCTGTGAGCAGCACCGAATGCGTCGTTTACATAGAAATCGCCAAGTTTTGCAAGTTCTTCTGCAAATGTCATATCGTCATCTTTAGCTTCTTCAGCTTTGTAGTAACGAATGTTTTGTAACAATGCAACTTGACCGTCTTGTAAGTTTTCTAATTCTTTGTCAGCGCCTTCACCAACTGGTGATTTAACAAATAATACGTCTTGTCCTAAAACTTTTGACATATATTTTGCAACTGGTTCTAATGACAAGTCTTCTAAAGTTTGACCTTCTTTAAGTTTTTGTGGTCTGCCTAAGTGTGCCATTAAGATGATTTTTGCGCCTTTGTCTTGCAAGAATTTTACTGTTGGTAAAATTGCTTGAATTCTTGTATCGTCTGTTACGTTTTTGTCAGCGTCCAATGGAACGTTGATGTCAACTCTAACTAAGGCTCTTTTGCCTTTAACGTCGCCTAAATCTTTGATTGATTTTTTCATTTTTTATCTCCTTTTTGTATGTACAAATTTTTTATTATCTGCATTTATATTTTAATCTACACAAAATTTTAAGTAAAGTATTAAATTTTTTTCATAATAGTGAAAATTTTTTGATTTTTAAAGTAAAATATTTATAAAAGAGCCGATGATAGCATGGGATTATACTTATGGATGATATGTTAACTGGATATAATTTTTATTCAAGCGGGCGTGATATGGAAATGATTACAAAAATCGTTGACACGCTTAAAGAAATTCTTGAATTTGATAAAAAACAACCACAACCATTGTTTTTGAGAACAACAGACAACTTTATTATGAACATTGCAAGAAAAGTTGTTGAAGAAAAGAAAAAGACTTTTTTGATTGCAATTACTGGTGAAAGCGCTTCTGGTAAAACAGTTTTTGTTGACAACACTACAAAAGCTTGCGTTAAAGGTTCAAAAGAAGGCGTTTATACTGTAATTAGACAAGATGATTACTACAAAGATACTTCTAAAGAGCTTAAAGAGGCTGGAAGTTACGAGGAATTATTCAAAACAGGATTTAGTTTTGATACTCCTGATGTTATTGATTTACAGTTGATGAGAGAACATTTAATTGCCTTGAAAGAAGGTAAAGAAATCACTTCTCCACGTTACAATTTTGTGACTTGCGAATCAACTCCTGACGGCGATGTTAAAAAACCTGCAAAAATCATTTTGACAGAAGGTTTATATGTTCTAAACGAACAAGTACGCGACATTATGGATGTAAAAGTTTATGTATTTACACCACTAGAGGTTTTAAAAGATAGATGGTACAAACGTGCAGAAAGTCGTGGTAAAACAGGTGAAGCTGCGGATTTACAGTTCAAAGATGTAAACAAAACTGCTCAACAATACATTAGACCTACATATCCGATTGCGGATGTTATTATCAATGGTCTTGTATCTCAAGAATATATCGTAGAAATTACTGATAAAATTTTTAATTCAATCAAAGCATTGTTTTAAAAAATCATATATTCTGACTATTTGAAATTTTTAGAAATATCATTATACTAAAGCTATGAAAAGATTACTCATAGCTTTTTTAGTTGTATTATTTTTGTCAGCCGTTACTGCAAAGGCTGATGACTTGATTTTGCGTGGCTATGACGGAATTGAAGTCCCTGCGGGTACTCTAATTCAAGTAATCAATTTGCGAGAATTTTCAACAAGATATTGTGACGATACAACAAGGGTTTCTTTTGCAGCGACAAACGACACTTTCATGCAAGAAACAAAAATAATTCCTTCTGGTACTATTTTCGACGGATTTATTGAAAAAATGAATGAACCTATCGTTGGTACAAATGCGTCAATGGTTGTAAAAATTACTAAAATGACGCTTCCTGACGGATTTGAAATTCCTATGAAGGGATATATTTACACAAATAATAGAAATTTAATTGGCGGAACAATGACAGAACCTGCAACTTGGCGAAAAGCTCCGCATTATCAAGACGGTTTAGGTATTGGTACATTAAAATATGTTCCTGGGGCGTCTAGAAAAATGGGCGAACACCTTACTGTTGCTGCGGGTGCGGACTTAATTATCGTTCTTTCTTCACCAGCATGGATTACACATACCTTAACAAATTGACAAGATTAATAAACATAATTTAAAATATAATTGTCGTATTGTAAATAAGGAATAGTGTATATGAAAAAGCTAATAGCAATATCTATGTGTGCTACATTATTATCAGTTAATGTAACATTTGCAGCATCAAATTATAATTTTAATTCAAATGAAACTCAAAACTATAACGGTCAACCTTTAAGAGGTCACTTGGTAAGTGTTCCAGCTGGCTCTGTTGTTCCTGTTATGACTACAAGAGAAATTGGTTCTGAATCTTTAACACAAGGTCAAAGAATTGATTTGGCAATGGGTTCAGATTTTTATTATAACGGACAATTGATTGCACCTGCAGGAAGTGTTGTTACTGGTACTGCAACAGTTGTAAAAAGTGCAAATCATGGTTCAACAAACGGAAAATTAAAAATAACTTTCACTCAAATAACAACTCCACAAGGCGTTCAAATCCCGATTACTGGTATTATTAAGACAAATGACGGTACTGGATTACTTGTTGGCGGTACAAAAATGGATGTTACAAAAGAATACGCAAAAGACATGGCAGTTGGTTCAGCAGCAGGTGCTTTATCAGGCGTTGTGTTTGGTGCGTTAGCAGGTGGAAGTGTTGGTCAAGGCGCTGCTCTTGGTACCGCAGTTGGTGCTGGTGGCGGTCTTGTAAAATCTCTTTGGGATAAAGGAAATGAAGTATCTATTCCTGCAAATTCAACAATAGATATCATTTTAACTCAACCTATTACGGTTAATCCTTCAGCTTATAGTTATGAAGAATAGATAATTGGGGAATAATCTTATTTTATATTTAAGAATAAAACTATAATTAAAAGACAAACAGTAAAAAGAATGGGATATTGATAAATGTCAATCTTGGGAAACATCAACAACATAATAGATGAAGATAGTAATAATAACGGCTACACAACGCCTGCGGTAATTAGAGATGATCATAATTACATATCGTTTAAAAAAGCGTTTGTATTGTCAGCTATTTTGCACCCAGCAGTTGTTGTTACAATTTGGATTATCACTTTTGCATTGGCTTTAATGGGCATACATTTATTTATGTTCGAAAAACCAAAACCAAAAGTTAACGATATTGAGTTTGTATTAGTCGATAGAGAGGCAACTCCTCGCAACAAAAATACAAGATATCGTGCAGATAAAAATTCGCGTGGTGGCGGTATAAATGACCCTAAACGTAAGGTTTCAATGCCTTCTCCAAAACCTGCGAAAACTCAAAAACCAAAACCTGCTGCAAGTGCAGGCAAAAAAGCTCCGACTAAAACTCCAGCCGTAGCTCAAAAAACAGTGAAAAAACCTTCTGCAAAACCAGCTCACACAACTCCGAGCCCAGCTAAGAAGAATGTTTCACCAAAACCAGCACCTCCAAGTGTAAAACCTTCAGTTGCACCAAAGGCAGCACCAAAAGTTACAACAACTCCAAAAACTGCGTTTAACGTACCTGTTCCGCCAAGCGCTCCAACAGGTAAATTGTCAACAGGTCCAGTAGGTGGTACTGGTACAGCTCACAAAGCTGCTGGCGGTGGATATTCACCAACACCTTCTTTAGCGCCAACTTACAGTAAATCAGGTTCAGGCTCAGGTGCAGGTTCAAGAGGTACTGCGGGTAGCGTAGGTGGCACTGGTAGTTACGGAAATCCAAGCGGTGGCGGAGGAAGACCTGGTATTGATGCTATTGCTGAACCAGATTTTGGACCATACATGAGAGATTTACAAAGTCGTATTAAACGAAATTGGGATCCTCCAAAAGGTAACGAAAGTAAACGTGTAGTCTTGTTATTCAAGATTGCAAAAGACGGAAGATTGCTTTCTTGCAGTGTTTCTAAGTCATCAGGTTTACCAGCTGCGGATAATGCTGCAATCAATGCGGTTAAATTAACTGCACCATTCAGACCTCTACCTGCAAACTTCAGAGGTTCAAGCGTTGATATTCAATTTACATTCGATTACAACGTATTCGGTGCAAGTTACAGATAATATTTAAAGAAAAGTTAGTTAGTACAAAAAATAAAGGAAAAGGACAAAAAACATGGAATTACTTTTACATTCAATTCAATTAGACTGGCCGGTTTTAACTCCAATTTTGATTTGCTCAATCTTGGTTGTAACCGTTGCTATCAACAGATACTCTTTCTATTCTCAAAATAAAAGAGATGTTGTACAATTTATACCAAAATTACAAAAAGAACTTGCTAAAGAAAATCTTTCAGGCGCACAAAACCTATCACTTCAATTAGGTGGCGTAATCGGTGAAGTTACAGAAGAAGCAGTTAGAATTTTCTCAGAACAAAGAGCTGGTTTCTCTCGTTCTTTCGATATCGCTTCAGCTTTAGCAACAAGAAAATTAGAAAATCACTTAACAGTTTTAGGTACAATCGGTGGTGTTGCACCATTCTTAGGGTTGTTCGGTACTGTTGTTAGAATTTTATACACTTTCCAAGATTTGGCTACTCAAGGTAACCAATCAGCTGCAGTTGCAATGGGTATTGGTTCTGCCTTAATCGCTACTGCTTTCGGTCTTGGTGTTGCGATTATTGCAGTTATTTTCTATAACTACTTCCAATCAGTTGTTAAACACTATGAAGACGATTTCAACTTAATTAAATTATTATTCTTGAGCTTTGTTGATTCAAACGACGATACAACAACTCAAACATCACAAAATATCGCTCTATAAGGATAAATAAACGATGGCAATGAAGACAAACAAGGGCAAAGAAGCTCTTTTTACAGAAATAAATATCACTCCGTTAACGGATATCTTTTTGGTACTACTTATCATTATGATGGTTGTAGCACCTACTTTCCAATCAATGGATAACGATATTAATATCCCAGAAATTAATAGCGGAATTTCTATTGAACAGAAAAATTGCACAGTATCTGTTACAAAAGAAGGTTTGATGTATATTAACGGCAAAGAAGTTTCGCCAGACGCTTTGGCTTCTGAACTTTCAGCTATCGTTGGTACTTTAGAGAAAAAAGAAGTCGTTGTAAAAGCTGACGAAAACGCAAAAAATTCAGTTGTTCTAAAAATTATGGACGCGGCTCAAGAAGCTGGCTATGAAAAATTAGTCGTTGCTGGTGAACCGTTAAGTAAAAAAGAACAAAATGAATTAAAAAGTAATTCTATGGACAGTAATGTAGATGATAATGTTGGTGCTATGCCAACACAAACAGAAGACAGGAATTTACCAAGAATTCCGCAAGACGAAGATTGGGATGAATAATTATGGCAGGTAACAAACGCGATTGCTTTAATGAAATTAATATTACACCGTTGACAGATATTTTCTTAGTTCTGTTAATCATTATGATGGTTATTGCACCATTATTAGATAATCAAGGGCTAAATTTGACGGTGCCTGAAATTGTTAAGCAAGAAAACCTTAAAAAGGATACTAAATTGTTGAATGTACTTGTTACAAACGACGATAAATACTACGTTGACGACAAAGAGGTAACCCTAGATGAACTACCTGATGTTTTGAGAAAAGGCGCAGTTGAAAAACCTGACGGACTTTTAATTCAATCTCAACCTGATTCAACTCACGGTGCAGTTGTAAAATTGATGGATAACGCAAGAAATTCAGGTATTACAAGTATTTCGGTAGTTGAAGGCTAAATTTTTTGTACAAAATAAAGTAGGACGGCGCGAATTTATTCGCGCCGTCCTTTTACTATTATTTAGAATGTGAATTGTGAAATCTAATCGCTTTTTCGACAGCTCTATTTACTGATAATGTCGTGTCGTGTCTAGTTAGTAGAGGATACAAACCTCGTTGGTATTGATCCATTGCGAGTTTTACGTTGTTGAATACAACAATTACGTGAATATTTCTGTCTTTTAGGTTTGAAATCATTTTTTCTAGTGTGTATGTTGCAGAAATATCAAGCGATTTAACCTTTTGACAGTCTATAATTACAGTTTCTTTTTCTAAAAGGCTTTCGCTTCTTGCAAGCACTGTTGAGGCTGAACCGAAGAAAAACATTCCGTCAATGTGGATTATGCCGATATATTTTTTGCAATCGCCGTCAAGGAAAGGTATTTCGTGGTCATAAACGTCTATAACTAAGTCTTGAGAAGCTTTTACGGCAAATAGAATTGATGAAATTACAATTCCGACACCAACTGCAAAGATTAAATCGTCAATTACTGTTAGTACAAATACGGTTATCATTACGATTATATCTGATTTTGCAGAGCGCGTTAAAATGCTTAGATATTTGTAATCGATGATATCAATTCCGACTTTGATTAAGATTGCAGAAAGTATTGCAAGTGGAATTTGTGACGCAAACGGTGCAAAGAAAAGCACTACGCAGATTAGGAATAACGAGTGAATAACTCCTGATAATCTTCCTGTTGCGCCACTGTTTACGTTAATTACCGTTCTCATTGTTGCGCCTGCGCCTGCAAGTCCGCCGAACATACCTGCGACTGCGTTACCTAAACCTTGTCCTAAAAGTTCTTTGTTTGAATCGTGTTTTGTGTTTGTGATTGAATCAGCAACAAGTGAAGTCAATAAAGAGTCGATAGAACCAAGGATTGCAAGGGTTATACCCAAAGGAATTATTGCTTGAAAATCTTTAATCGGGATTAATCCAAGTTCAAAATGCGGAAATCCTAAAGGAATTTCGCCGATAGTTTTTACGTCTAAATGTAAGAATATTGCGACTAATGTCCCTGCTATTAGTGCGATTAATGAAGACGGACAGTATTTTGCGACTTTTTTAGGAGTTAAAAATATTATTGCAAGTGCAAAAATACTTAATCCAATCGCTGGCAAACTTATGTTTGGCAAGTGTTTAAGAACATATAAAATCTGCTCAACTGGAGTTCCGCTTGCTTCAAGCCCGATAAATGGCGCGATTTGAAGTAAAATAATTATCACCCCGATACCGCTCATAAATCCTGATATTACTGGATATGGCACGTAGTGAACAAGCTTTGCCACGCCTGAAAAAGATAGCGCGATTTGGAACAAACCTGCCAAAAAGATCGCCATAAAGATTATTTTTGGGTCATTCGGGTAAGCTAAAACCAAAGACGCTACAACTACTGTCATTGGACCTGTTGGACCTGAAATTTGTGTAGGAGTTCCTCCAAAAATTGTTGCAAAAAAGCAAACGATTATTGCACCCCACAAACCTGCACCTGCGCCTAATCCGCTGGCAACACCGAAGGCTAGAGCTAAAGGTAGTGCAATGACCCCTGCGGTTATACCTCCAAAGATATTTCCTTTTAAATTTGTAAATATACCGTTTTTCAGCATTGTAACCTCCGTTTTTTGTGTGTTATATTTAAAAATTATAATATACATACTTTTTGAAAGGAATAATATTGATGAATGAGATTGCAAAACAGGAATTAGATAGATTAATCGCGGGTAACGAGCGTTTTGTTAAGGGTGAATGCTCTTGCCACACAAGAAATTTGGACACTTTGAAGAAATTTATGACTCATCAAGAGCCAAAAACAATTATTTTAAGTTGTTCTGATTCTCGTGTAATTCCAGAAGTTATCTTTGATTGCGGAATTGGCGAACTTTTTGTTGTAAGAACCGCTGGAGCTACAATTGGCTTAACCTTTGATATTTTAGAAAGTTTAGAATTTGGGGTTAAAAAGTTGAAAGCGCCTTTGTTGATTATGTTAGGACATGATGATTGCGGAGTTACAAAGTATGCAAAAGACTATTATGCAGAAAATAGCGAATCTTACACTTCAATTATGAGCAACCTTTGCCCAATTATTGAGGAGCAAGGTCATTTGCATTATGACGAAATTACAAAAGAACACACTCAAACTTTGAAAAAATTATTGATAGAACGCTCGATGATTATTAACGAAGCGGTTAAGAACGACAAATTGACAATCGTTAGCGCACATTTCCATTTTGATACTGGAAAAATTTCTTTGCTATAAAGTTTGTTTGTGATAATTTTATATTGTACACAGACGAAATATGAAAGAATTGGAATTATGGATATAGAAAAATTACGTAATATTGCGATTATTGCTCACGTTGACCACGGTAAAACTTCAATGGTAGATTGTATGTTGAAACAAAGTGGTGTATTTAGAGATAACCAACAAGTTCAGGCTTGCGTTTTGGACTCAAACGATTTGGAAAGAGAACGTGGTATTACAATTCTTTCTAAAAATATTTCAGTAGATTACAAAGGCTACCATATCAACGTTGTAGATACCCCAGGCCACGCAGACTTTGGTGGTGAAGTAGAACGTGTATTGGGTATGGTTGATGGCGCTTTGTTAATTGTTGACGCTGCTGAAGGTCCAATGCCTCAAACAAGATTTGTTCTTTCAAAGGCTTTGGAATTAGGTTTGAAAATCATTGTTGTAATCAACAAAATTGATAAACCTGCTGCTGAACCTGATTTAGCGCTAGACAAAGTATTTGATTTGTTCACAGAATTAACTGATAATGAAGAATTAATCGACTTTCCAATTATTTATGCAAGTTCTTTACAAGGATTTGCTAAAAAAGAATTGGAGGACGAAAGCGATAACATCGCACCTTTAATGGATTGCATTATTGAAAACATTAAACACCCAGAAGGCGACCCTAATGCAAACCTTCAATTCCACGTAACAACGCTTGATTACAACGATTACGTTGGACGTATTGCAATTGGTAGAATTAAAAACGGTCATTTGAAATCTCAAGAAACATTGTCTTTAATCAAGGCAGACGGCTCTGTTCAAAGATGTAAAATTACAAAATTGTTTGGCTTCCACGATTTAGGTCGTGTTGAAATTGAAGAGGCTTCAGCAGGTGATATTGTTGGTATTGCAGGCTTCCCTGAGGTTCAAATTGGTGAAACAATTTCCTCTTTAGACAATCCGCAAGCTTTACCATTAATCCACATTGACGAACCTACTTTGCAAATGAACTTCTCAGTAAACGATAGCCCTTACGCTGGTCAAGAAGGTAAATTTGTAACTTCTCGTCAATTAAGAAAAAGATTATACGACGAATTAGAAAAGAACGTTAGTATGAGGGTTGAAGATACAGAAAATACTGATAAATGGGTAGTTTCTGGTCGTGGTGAACTTCATTTAAGTATTTTAATTGAAACAATGCGTCGTGAAGGTTATGAATTCCAAGTTTCTAAACCTGAAGTTATTTACAAGACTATTGACGGCGTTCAAATGGAACCTTACGAAAACTTATTCCTAGATGTTCCTGATGAATGTACTGGTTCTTGTATTGAACGTTTGGCAGGCAGAAAAGCTCAAATGCTTGATATGCAATCAACTGGTACTCGTTCAAAATTAGAATTTGTAATCCCTGCAAGAGGTTTGATTGGTTTCAAGGGCGAATTTATCAGACTTACAAGAGGTGAAGGTATTATGTACCACACCTTCAACAAATATGACGTTCTTGCTGGTGATATTCCAAAACAAAGAATGGGTTCTCTAATCGCTTGGGAACAAGGTGAAGCAGTTCCTTATGCGTTAGACCAATTTGCTGATAGAGGTACCTTCTTCATCACTCCAAAAACTAAGGTTTACAAAGGAATGATTGTTGGTGAAGGTAATAGAGCACAAGACGTTGCAGTTAACGTATGTAAGACTAAAAAGTTAACAAACATGCGTACTTCAACTGCTGATGCTATGGTTGTTTTAAAAGCACCAAAACTTTTATCTTTAGAAGAAGCTCTTGATTACATTGCAGATGATGAATTGGCAGAAATTACACCAGAAAGCATTAGATTAAGAAAAGCTGATTTGACTAGAACAAGATTTAACTAATTAGCAAATTATGATTAGAACAATAATAGCGCTATTTTTAAGAATAGTTTCAAACCCTTTAGCAAATGTATATCAGAAGAAAATTTGCGAAAATAACTCCTCGCTAAATTGCAACTTCTATACATACTTTACGCTAGGTTTGTGTTGTATCCCTTTTGCACTAAAGGTTAATTGGGCAGTTTTGCCAGTTGAATTTTGGATTTTTGCGTTTGTGGCAGGATTTTTATGTTCTGTCGGAAACGCTTGTTTGATAAAAGCCTTGCAAATAGGCGAATTGTCTGTTTTAGGGCCGATAAATTCTTATAAATCAGTTGTCGGAATGATTGTGGCAATTTTTGTTTTGCACGAAATCCCTACAATTTTTGGTATTTTGGGCGTTGTTTTAATCATTTGGGGCAGTTGGTTTGTCTTTGACACTCAGGCAGAAGGCTTTTCTTTGTCACTTTTTAAAAGAAAAGATATAATCTTGAGATTTACGGCGCTATTTCTTATGGGGATTGAAGCCGTATTCTTGAAAAAAGTTATTCTTCTTTCTTCGCCTGTAATTTCGTTTATGCTTTGGTGTTGGGCGGGTGCATTCTTTGCGCTAATCTTGAATTTTGTATTCAAAAAACCTTTGAAACCTATTCAAAAAATAGATATTCCAAAGTATGCGATTGTTTGCTCAATGCTAGGTATAATGCAACTTACAACCAATTATGTATTTCAAAATATGGAGGTTGGTTATGCTTTAGCACTGTTCCAACTTTCAACGCTTGTAAATCTGTTCTTTGGTTGGAGATTTTTCCACGAAACAGATATGAAGAAAAAATTCATCGGTACAATTATAATGGTTGTTGGCTCAGTTATTGTTATTTTGGTTTAAAGCCTAGTAATCATTGATTGTGAAATCGTCTTCCTTCAAAATTTGTTTTGTCTTTAAATAAGGCGTTGGTTTGTAATTTTGTTGCATTATTGTAGAAGACGGAAGAGTGTTAATGTTTTGCACTGGTTGTTGTACAGGCACCTTAACTTCAGGTTCTGGAGTTGTTTTCACTTCTTGAACCTTTTGAACTTTTTCCTTTTTAGCTTTTGGATTTAATTTATCTTCTTCAAGCTTAAGTTGAACTTTTACTGCTTTTTTTGCCTCTTTAAGTTCTTGTTTTTGCTTTTGTTTTTCTAATTTTGCTTGAAGTTTTGCACGTTCTTGTTCTTGAATAATTTTTACTTGTTCATCAATTGGCAAACTTAGTTGTTTTTCTTTTAACAATTTCTTTTCAGCGCGAGCTTCTTTTGAGGCTTGAAGCTTAGCTTTAAGTGACGCTTTTTGTTTGTTCGTTTCTGTTGCAATTGCTTGCCCTGCTTCTTTTGCCTTTGCTTTTGTATAATTAGCGCCCCTTACAGTCGCGCGTTTTGAATCGATTTTAACCTTGTCAATTGAAACATATTGTGGTTTTACGATTTCAGGATGTAGGTTCAAATCTTGATATGGCGACATATTCAATAGCGCAAGTTGAGTTTCTTGAACAACTTGTGGTGCTAAAAACTTGATTGTGTATTTTTTAACTTTTTCTAACTGTTCGCCAGCATTACCAAAAGATTGAGGAATAATCCTGCTTTCGCGTGAACTAATTAATTTTTGATATGTGTTTTGCCATAAAACGATTTGATTATTTGAATCGATTAAATTTATATGAGTCGAAAGTCTGAACGCAGGGTCAATAACGGTTGCCCCAGGAATATCAAGAAAATCCCAAAAAGTTCTTCTTGTGATGTAATTTTGCGCATCCATATTGCAGGTTATGAGCAAAACTTGCTTTACGCGGAATTTTGAGGCTAATTTTTGTACTGTGTTGAAATCGATTACGTAATTATTTTGATAATTCAATAAAAACTTCTGAGTTTCTTTTTTCAATCGTTCGTTTTCAGGTCTGTTTAACACTGCACGTAGTTGACTAACAGGCACTGCCGACATTTGAGGGTGCTTGTTGTAATAGTTAACGATTTCTGTCGAAATTACTGTCGCAGACATCGGAAATACTAGGTAATCTCTTTGATTTAAAAATAAATCATCTGGAATTACCAAGAAGTTAAACTGGGCAGCGTTGCAGTTGCCAGAAAATATCAAAAATATAAATAAAATAAGTCCCCAAATTTTTTTCATGATAAGATTATATCATATTCTTTTTAAGTGTGCGAATTATTAATAAGGAGTTAACAAATGGATTACAAAGAATTATTAGAAAAAGCAAAAAAAGCTAGTGAAAACAGCTATTCACCTTACTCAAATTTCCCAGTAGGCGCTTGCGTATTGATGGAAAGTGGTAAAACTTATATCGGAACAAATGTTGAAAACTCATCATTTGGCGCAACTATTTGTGCAGAACGTAGTGCAATTGTTAACGCTATTGTTAACGGCGAAAGAAAAATTCTTGCAGTTGCAATTTATGGACCAAAAATGAAACGTTGCGCACCTTGTGGCGTTTGCAGACAAGTAATGAACGATTTCCGCTCAGATAAAGGCATTGACATTATCTTAGAAGACGATAACGGCGAACCAGAAGTTCACACAATCGACGAATTATTGCCTTTAGGTTTTGATTTATAGAAAAATTTATATAAAATATTAATATGTTTATTTTTGAAATCATTAAAAATTTTTGGTACAAAACTTATCGTGAACCGAAAATTTTAGAAGAAGAAAAATGCATTAAACAATATGACGCGACAGACGATTCTCCAGATTTGATAGAGGATTACGAGGCTTGCGAACATGTTTTTATGCCGATTGACAGTACAGGCGAAATTCTTGCGTGTACAAAATGTGGCATTTTGGCAAATAAAAAAGATGTTTGCAAAGAGAACTTTTTTGAAAGAAAAGAAATTTAGTAGGTATTATGAAAAAATTAGCAACATTATTATTCTTGATTTTATTTATGCAAAATGCTTGTTTTGCAACGACGAACGTGAGTTTTGTGTATATTAACGGCTCAAATAATAATAATGAAAAAATGCATAATTGGTTCGAAAAAGGAATTAAAAAGTTTCATCCTGTGTTGAAAAAACGCATGGAGAAGGACAAATACGTTTCTAAATACTTTTTGAAGGACAACAACTGGGTTATAGACGAAAATCCTTCAATCTTTTTCTGGGGTTATAAAAGCCAAACAGACTTGATGTTTATGAAGGAAAAAGCAAGTCTGTTGCGCTCGGTTAGTCCGTTGATTGCGTATTTTGTGCGAAATACAATCGCAGAAATGCTTCATGACGCAATTTGGGTTCAAAAATCGCATAATATGATTTCAATTATCCAAGATTTGGACAAACAAGTTAAACAAAAGGCAAAAGAAGACAAAAAAGTTGTTCTTTTTGGCTATTCTGCTGGCTCTTTTATTACTATGGAATATTTGTTCAACAAAATGCCATATATAAATTTGGCTGAATACTTTGAAAACGAAAATTTGGACAAGGATTTAGCAAAAATGATAAAAGAAAATCCGCGAAAAGACACTTGCTTAATGGCTTTTGTGGGTTCAAATTTAACAAATGCATCGCCTTTGGGTAAAATTATTGTCAATAACAATAAACAAGAGTTCAAAAATGCATATATGAGTATGGACGCTTTTACTGATAAATACTGCGCTCCACCAGATACGATTGTTGGTGTTGTAAACTATGCAAGCCCAATTCCGCTATTTTACTCAGATATGGCGGATGAACATTTAGGTGCGAAGAAATTTAATCACATGATGTTTACGTATTTGATTGAACAAGATTTCTTTTTCTTGACCGTTAATTATGCAGACGACCCACTAGGGTTTCCAAATGGCGTAAACCATACAAATGCAGAGATTAGAAATATTACAAAATTAGATTTTGACCAAGAAAAAGGGTTCTTCTACGATTATTCAAAGGCACTAAGCTGGCGAACTTTTGCGGGCGCTCACACTTCTTATTGGAAAACACGAAAACACTTCTCAAAAGCAATTGTAAAAGCGTATAAAGAAGGTCGCGAATTCCAATATGGGGGGAAGAATTGTGAATAGTGAGTCGAGTTGTGCCGTTGAATGGGTGAATGGTTGAACGGCTTAAAGGTTAACCTTTCAACCATTAAGCCATTAAGCCTTTCAACTTTTTTTAAGCAAGGCTTGAAAAATAATTAAATATCATTTATACTGATAAAAAAGAGGTATGAATATGGCTAAAAGTATTGTAAATAAACGAACTCAGCTTTGCGGGGGGGGGTAAAACCTAGTAGTAATGCTACTTTTCACGACCGCATAAGAAGATTTTTTGAGAGCATACAAGAACACGTCATTGCGAGCAAAGCGAAGCAATCCAAGGAAACATGTCATCCTGAACTTGTTTGGCAAAGCGAACAAACGAAGAATGAGTTTTGTGAGCCTGCCTCCCGTGTGGCGGAATCTCCCATAAGCCTTGTAAAAAACAAGATGCTGAACATAGTCGATTTTATTAAATCTTTGTTTGTTAAACGCTTCAGCATGACATATTTGACGAAAACACTAGCCTTCACGTTAGCTGAAACCCTTGTCGTAATGGGCATTATTGGCGTGGTTGCGGCGTTGACTATTCCGAACTTAAACCAATCAACAGGCGACAGAGAAAAAGTCGCAAAGGTTAAGAAAGTATATGCAAACCTTGAAGACGCTTTTGGTCGTGCAACTGCGGTTTATGGTCCAATTGAAGAATGGTTCCAAAACGACGGTGACAATAAAGCAAGAATAAAACGTTTTGCTGAACGTATGACTGAGTTTATGAAAGTTTCAAAAAACTGTGAATTTGGTGAAGGGTGTTTTTCAAATCAAGACTTATTGTATTCTGACGGCACGGTTAATATAGGCAATTATTTAGATGATTTAATTAGTGAATCAAGTTATATGGTTACATTGGCAGATGGAACATCATTAGCTTTTCAAAAAGTCTATAATGACGGTGCAGGAATAATTCGTATAGATATAGATGGTCCTAATAAAGGTAAAAACCAACAAGGTAATGATATATTTGAGGTGGTTATCGAAGACGGTCAAATGTATCCTACTTGGCTAACGGCTATGGATGGTCCTGAAATTTATAACGTTAACGGTAATTTTACATATTGGGTATTGCAAAAAGACAACCTTGATTACCTAAAATGTCCTAAAGAATTAGATTGGGATACGAAGACGTCATGTAAATGATGTTGTTAGGCTATAAGTCGATAAGCAGTTAAGACAATAGGTCGATTTATAGTTAAAATGGCATTTTAATTATAAATGAACTTAAAGTCTTATAGACTTAGCGTCTTATAGTTGGTCAATAAGTAAGCGATTAAGACGATAGGTCGATTTATATTAAAACGGCATTTTTAATATAAATGACTCAATGTCTTAGTGTCTTATTGTCCTAACGCCTTCAAAAAAAATCAACAAATTGGGTTATAAAAAAAGTTTAATTTTGTGTTAGATTAAATATAATGAAGCGAATTTTATATTTAATTTTAATAATATTTTTAATTTTAATATGTTTGAAGGCTTGCATAAGGCAGGATATTCCTGATGAAAAGACTTACAAGCAAAATATTGTAAAAACAAACGAACAATTTAGTTTTCCAAAAGACCCAATAAACGTAGTTTTAAACGGTCGTGAGTATCTTCAATCACAGGCAGAGGTGGGAGAATACGGCGGTGAATTGATAAATTCCACAATCGGTGAAGGTCCTAAAACCTTTAATCCGTTTAATTCAAAAGACGCAACTTCCTCTTCAATGGCAGGGTTAATGTATGACGGCCTGTTTTCGACCTCGCCAAAAGACGGTTCAATCGTTCCACGTCTTGCTAAATCTTACGAAACAAAAGACGGAATGACTTACCTTGTGCATTTACGTAAAGGTGCTAAATGGTCAGACGGTGAGCCAATTACCGCAGATGACGTTGTTTTTACGTGGAATAAAATTATTTTGGCAGGATTTGGCAACACTTCACTTCGCGATGCAGTAATGATTGACGGCAAACTTCCAAAGGTTTATAAAGTCGACAATTATACAGTAAAATTCGTTATTTCAAAGCCTTTTGCACCGTTTGTTCGTTTAATGTCGTCGCAAATTGCGCCAAAACATATTTTTGAACCAGTCGTAAACCAAGGTAAACAGTACTTTGACAGTTTTTATTCAACAAATACTCCACCTGAATTGTTTGTAACAAGTGGACCTTTCAAGTTGAAGGAGTATCTTGCGGCGCAAAGAGTTGTGTTTGTTAGAAATCCTGACTATTATATGATTGATAAAAACAACCAAAAGCTTCCATATTTGGACAAGGTGGTTTATCTTATCGTTGGTGATTTGAACAATGAAATTCTAAAATTTGAAGCGCACGAAACTGATGTTATCTCCTTGAGAGGTTCAAATGTAGCGCCATACAAGCTAAAAGAGGCAAAATCTGATTATAAAATTTATAATTTAGGACCTGATAATGGCACGATGTTTGTTGTGATTAATATGAACAAGCGCAAAAACAGAGAGGGCAAGTATTACGTGCAACCTGAAAAACAATTCTGGTTTGCGGATAAAAATTTCAGAACTGCAATTGACTGGGCACTTGATAGAAAAAATATGGTGCAAAATATTGCCAATGGGCTTGCTGAACCTTTGTTTACGGCAGAAAGCTTAAATTCTATTTTCTTGAATAAATCTATCAAGGGTCATGAAAGAAATTTGGCAAAAGCTAGACAATTATTATCGCAAAGTGGTTTTAAACTAGGTCAAAATAAAAAATTGTATGATAAATTCAATAATCGCGTAGAATTTGATTTATATACAAACGCTGGTAACACTGAAAGAGAAGCTATCGGTGTTATGGTTAAGCAGGATTTAGAAGATTTAGGAATGAGAGTTAACTACAAGCCGATTGAGTTTAATACACTTGTAAATAAAATGATTACGACTCTTGACTGGGATATGATTATAATGGGGCTTACAGGCTCGCCACTTGAACCTCACGACGGCAAAAATGTGTGGAGTTCAAACGGTCCTTTACATATTTTTAATCAAAGAACAGAAAATGATTATGTTGACGATAGGTTAGGTTTTGAAAAAGAATTAGATACAATCTTTGAAAAAGGTGCGCTAGAAACAGATTTTTCGAAACGAAAAGCTTTATATGACAGGTATCAACAAATTATTTATGACGAAAAACCAATAATATACTTGTATTCACCAGTTAGAATTGTTGCAATCAGAAAGAAATTTAAAAATATTTATCCTTCGCAACTTTCTGGTTTAATATACAATTTAGAAGAAATCTATGAGGATAAAAATTAATGCAGGTTTTGTTATACATATTAAAAAGATTATTGCAAACAATTCCGTTATTGATTTTGGTATCAATAATCAGCTTTTTTATAATTCGCTTAAGTCCAGTTGACCCATTGGCGGAATTGAAATTAAATCCGTCAATTTCAAAGGAAACTTTGCAGGCTGAACAAGCTCGTTTAGGACTTGACAAACCTTTACCAGTGCAGTATTTGTTATGGGCGAAAGGTTTTGTAAAAGGCGATTTGGGCGTAACAACGACAGGCGAAAAGGTTTCTGTTAAATTAATGGAAAGAATACCAAATACCTTGCTTTTGGCGATAGTTGTAATCTTTTTAACGTGGTCAGTCGGGGTTCCTCTTGGAATTTTGGCTGGGGTTAATTGGAAAACCCCTTTTGATAGAGTTTTAACGGTCATAACCAGTATTGGTATGGCAATACCGTCGTTTTTCTTCGCAATTTTGTTATTGATTTTCGCGGTTAAAACAGGTTGGTTTCCAGTCGGGGGCTTAACTTCGTATGACTTTAATGAAATGAATTTGACTCATCAAATTTTAGATATTGCGCATCACTTATTTTTGCCAGTAGTGGTATTATTTACAATATCTTTGGCAGGTTTGCAACGTCAAATGAGGGCAAATTTGTTGGATGTTTTGGATAGTGATTACGTGAAATTTGCAAGAGCAAAAGGTTTGAGCGAATTTAAAGTTATCTTCAAACATGCACTTAGAAACGCGATTAATCCAATGATTACGCTTTTGGGCTTTGAATTTTCAAGTCTTTTATCAGGCGCAGCCTTGACGGAATACGTGTTTCAGTACCCAGGGTTAGGTCGATTAATCTTGGAAGCTGTTATGAAATCTGATATTAACCTTGTTATGGCATCGTTAATGATTGGTGCGATAATGCTTATTGTCGGCAATCTGATTGCTGATATCTTATTAATTATTACTGACCCTCGAATTAGGGCAAAGGCTTAAGGGGGCTGGCATGTTAAAGGATATTTTCAAAGGAATTTTTAAAGATAAATTTGCGACAATTGCATTATTTGTGTTGGCATTTATATATTTCTGCTTGCTTTTTGCAGATATAATCGCGCCTTACACAAAGGATTACACAGATAGAGAATTATCTTATGTTCCACCTTCTCCAATTTTTATGATTGACGAAAACGGCAAATTTTCGCGCCCATATACTTACAACTACAAACGCCAGTATGATAGCGATTTGATGCAAACGGTTTTCAAGTTGGACAGAAGCAAAAAGTATTATTTGAAATTTTTTGCGCGTGGCGAGGAATATGATTTTCTTGGCGTAATTCCGATGAATAGACACTTTGTGACTGTTGATTCTGACGGAAGATTATATCTTTTAGGTGGAGATATTAACGGTCGAGATGTGTTCTCAAGATTGCTTTTTGGCGGTAGAATTTCAATGACGATAGGTTTTTTAGCCTTGTTTGTTCTGTTCCCAATAGGTCTTTTGTATGGCGGAATTTCAGGATACTTTGGCGGAGTTGTAGATACGCTGATGATGCGGTTTGCAGAGGCAGTAATGTCGATACCGTCGTTTTATTTGTTGATTATTTTGGCTGCGATTTTGCCGTCGAATATGACAAGTACGCAAAGACTTATTCTGATAGTCGTAATTCTGGCGCTTATTGGCTGGGCAAGCTTTGCCAGAGTTGTTAGAGGTATGGTTTTATCAATAAAAAATCAAGAATTTGTGCAATCAGCAAAAATGGTTGGTGCGTCAAATTTGAGAATAATTATTAAAGAAATTCTTCCTCAAACAACGAGTTATGTAATTGTTGCGATGACCTTGTCGGTGCCGTCTTATATTTTGTCTGAAAGTGGCTTAAGCTTCTTGGGACTTGGTATTCAGCAACCTGACGCAAGCTGGGGTAATATGTTAAAAGAGGCTCAAGAATATATAAATATCTTGTATAGACCTTGGCTTTTGACCCCTGGTTTTTTAATTTTTGTTGCAGTCTTATCATTTAACCTAATAGGTGATACAATAAGAGATGTTTTAGATCCAAAAAGTAAAGTGAGATAATGAAAGTATGATTATAAGTTATTTAATAAGCTTACTCGTTGCAATCGCGTTAGGGTTTGCTTTGGGTTTAGAAAGAGAACTTACAAACAAAACTGCGGGTTTACGTACGCATATTTTTGTATGTTTAGGTTCTTGTGTTTTTACACTTCTTTCAATCCATGGTTTTCCAACTTTTGCTATAGGTGATAACGTAATTGTTGACCAAGCAACAGGCGTAAGAGATACCGCTCGTATCGCAGCACAAATTGTTACTGGTATCGGTTTTATCGGTGCTGGTGCAGTTATGAGAAACGGTTCTTCTGTTCACGGAATTACGACTGCGGCAACTTTATGGATTGCAGCTGGAATTGGTATGGCTTGCGGTGCAGGTCAATACGGAATTGCAGTTATGGCAACAGGTTTGAGCGTTCTTGTTTTAATTGGTATAAAAGAACTTGAAAGAACAGTTTTGGCACCAAGAAAACGTTCAAATAAACGATTGAGAGTGTCTTTACGTTGTGATAAATGTAATGTTAACGATGTTCAAAATTATATAATCGATAAATTTGCAAATCTGAACGAAATTAAAAAAGTTGATTCAGATGGCGACAATAGCGCAAAATTGGTCGCTGTGATTAATATAAAAGACAATAATCCTTTGCAAGCTCTTTATAAAGAGATAGAAAAAATTGATGGCGTAACTAAAATATCTATACGAGAGGCTGATGAATAAAAAAAATAAATATTTCGTATCCTTGATAAATGATAAGAATATTGATTACTGGAAGACTTTTTTTATAACATTGTCTATCGTTGTGGCGTTTGGTATTTTGAATATTTTCTATATGATTCATAACGTTTTCAATTATGATGCGACGAAGGAAAGACACAATATCGACTCGACTTTTGAATCATATTTGGTAGATGTTTTAATCGATACAAATAATGAATATTCAAAAATGTATCCTAAAAATTACGCAGTAAATATGCGTTTGGGGATACTTTATTCATACAAAAAAGATTACGATAGCGCAGAACAACAGTTCAAAAACTCAATTGAAAAAGCTGAAGGATACGATTATACGCCGAATTATCAACTTGCAAAATTGTACGTAAAAACTGGCAAATTACAAAATGCGCAAGAGGTTATGGACTCAATTGGCGAAAAACCTAAAAAGAGAATAATAAAATTCAAAGGCGAAATATACGCTTTACTTGGTGATGCATATTATAACGACGGATACTACGCTCTTGCAGTAATGAAGTACGAAAAAGCGTATTCGTATTTTGATGTAATAAATTCAAAAAATCTAAAAGAAGTAAAAGAAAAAATAATTAAATCTTGCGTTTCTTTAGCTGATAACTACGTGGATACAGGCAAAATTGATGAAGCGATTATGGCTTTAGAAAAAGCTTATGAATTAAATCCAGATAAAATTATCGTAAATTACAAATTGGGTCTTTTGTATATTGACAATAACCCTTATAAGGCTTATCAATTGCTATCTTACGTTCATAAAAACGACCCTCAAAAAATGAATTATGACGCATATTTGGATTTGATAAACAAACTTGCTGATATCGAAGCGCAAAAGGGCAATGCTACTGAAAGTGAACTATATCGCAAAAGAGCAATGCAATACCAAAAATTTGTTAAAAATAATCTGTTGTATGACAAGGATTTGTTTGTCGATGTTATGAAAATGGACGTTCACGCTGACTTAGCGGCGCAAGAATATCTTTTGAATTTGCAATTTAGATTGCAAAATAATTCTGATTTGGATATTGATAATTTGTACGTTAGAGCTGTTTTCAAAGACGGCGATGAGGTTATAAAAGCTTATACTCAACAAATCTTTGATAAAACTCGTATTTTTGAGGCTGGAACTATCACTCCGCCAATAGTTTTGAGCGCTTCAGAACCATTTGACGAAAAAAGTAAGCCAAATAATGAGTTGTCAATTGATGTATACGCTTACAAATATCCAAAATATTACATAAAAATTTATTCTCAAAAAATGAAAAAACCTGCGATTAATCCTTAAAAATTTGCATTTGACAATTTTTGCAATCAAATTTTAATTTGTAACGTTGATTTTTTTCGTCGATTAAAAATAAATTGATTGGCTTTTTGCATAGGTTGAACGCATATTTTAGACAGTGTTTTGTTGTCATAAGCGGTTTGTTTAGAGAATTATTTGAGCTTTCAAAAGAATTTTCCGTGATTTTGCAACCGCATTTTTCGTAAAATCTTTTTGCTAAATTGTTGTGAACATTCGCTCTGAAATCCATTTCTTCAACTGGGAATTTAGCGTAAGAAAGAGGCTTTTGAACATTTCTTTTGTAGTTTTTAAGACGTTCTGCCATTAATTTTTCAAATAGTTCGCGTCGAAGTTGATTGATTTCTGAAATTGGCAAAAACGGAAGTTTTTCAGCATTTATCGCGATTTTTTCGCAGAAAAAATCGCTTTCTCCAGTTTTTTGTAACTGGCGAATTAGTGTTTCCTTCATTTTTTCTTGATTGTTTGCAATTTCAGTAACGTTCAAATCAATTGAAGCTTCGTTTTTGTCCTCATCAATTATCGAAATTTTTGTGTCTGAAACGGTTATGTTTGTTGCAATTTGACGCTTTGTTTTTGAGTTCTTTAGCGCTTTTTCAAATTCCACATCGCAATTTCTGTAAATTGTTACGCCTTTTTTTATTCCGTCCATTTTGTTTGGAAAAATTTTATCGCCTTCAACTCTGTTTACCAAACATCCGCTTTCATTGAAATATAGCCCGTCTTGAGCATGTAGATTGTGATTTTTTATTACAAAGTAATTTTTGCCAAGGGCTTCAACTTTCCCGATTTTTTCGCCGATTGATTTAGGTGAATTGAAATTAAAAATTTCGCCTCGTTTTTCTAGGAAATAATCAGTAAATCCGCGATTGAAGGATTTGCTTGCATTTGGTTCAAAATCAATAAAAATGTGTCCTGAAGACGATTTTTTTGCAAATTTATCAAGTTTTTTACGATAAAAAGCAACAACGTTTTTTATGTAGGTTTCGTCCTTCAAGCGACCTTCGATTTTAAAAGAGTTTACGCCAGATTTTACAAGGCTTTCAAGATGTTCTGATGCGTTAAAATCCTTCAAACATAACAAATGTTTGTCTTTAGCTAAAATATTCCCTTTGTCGTCAACAAGAGTGTAAGTTTTTCTGCAAGGTTGCGCACATTCGCCTCTATTTGCTGAACGTTTTCCGATTGATTGGCTCAGATAGCATTGACCGCTATAACTTACGCATAACGCACCGTGCACGAAGGTTTCAATCTCACAAGAAGTGTTTTTGCAAATATTGTCGATTTCGTTTAAGGACAGTTCTCTTGCAAGAATTACGCGTTCTAAGCCGATATTTTCGAAGAATTTAACCTTCTCTAAAGTTCTATTGTCGCATTGAGTACTTGCGTGAATTGGAATTGGCGGAAGTTCATTATTTATAGCAAGTTCAAGTATTCCCATATCTTGAACAATAATTGCGTCAACTCCAATTTTATAAAGTTTTTTGATTAAATCTTTTGCTTGTAAAATCTCGTCGTCGTTGAGAATTGTGTTGATTGTGCAGAAAACTTTTACGTAAAATTTATGGGCATAATCAACGATTTCTTTTATGTCATCAATTGAATTTGAGGCGTTTTTCCTTGCACCAAAAGAGTTTGCGCCAATGTAAACCGCGTCAGCACCGTAATTTATTGCACTTATGGCACATTCTTTATTTTGAGCAGGTGCTAAAAGTTCTACGTTCATTATTTTGTACCCATAAAGTATTCAATGGTTTTTTCTAAACCCTCTTGCAGGCTGATTTTTGGCTCGTAATTAAGCTCTTGTCTAGCTCGTGTTAAATCAGGTTTGCGTTTAACAGGGTCGTCAGACGGAAGTGGTTTGTATGCAATTTTTGATTTTGAATTTGTCAATTTAATAACTTTTTCTGCAAGTTCTTTAATTGTAAATTCGCCGTCGTTTCCTAAATTTACTGGAAGATAATAATTTTCTTTATTCATCAAGGCTTGAATTCCTCTGATTAAATCGCTTACATAGCAGAAAGAGCGGGTTTGAGAACCGTCACCGTAAATAGTTATATCTTCGTTGTTGATTGCTTGTAAAATGAAGTTTGAAACAACTCTGCCGTCATTTTTAGCCATTTTAGGACCATAAGTATTGAAAATTCTGACTATTCTAGTATCAATACCATATTGTCTGTGATAATCCATTATAAGCGTTTCTGCGGCGCGTTTCCCTTCATCATAACAACTTCTTATGCCGATTGTGTTTACATTACCCCAGTATTCTTCCTTTTGTGGATGAACTAATGGGTCGCCATAAATTTCGCTTGTTGAGGCTTGCAAAATTCTGGCGTTGTTTTGTTTTGCAAGTTCAAGCATGTTGAGAATGCCTAAAATGTTTGTTTTTGTTGTTCTTACGGGGTCTGCTTGGTAATGAACGGGACTTGCAGGGCAGGCCAAATTGAAAATTTTGTCAACTTTTAGAGAAATTGGTTCAGTAACATCGTGTTCAATAACTTCAAAATTAGGGTTTGAGGTTAGATGCTCAATGTTTGCTTTAGAGCCAGTTAAAAAGTTATCTAGGCAAATTACATGAGCATTTTTATTAATCAAATCTTCACATAAGTGTGAACCGATAAATCCAGCACCACCAGTTACAAGTATTGTTTCGTTCATTTTTATACCTTTCGATTAAATTTTACCATAAATAATAATTTAAAATATCTTAATAAATTTAATAAACTTTTTTTAATGTTAAATTGTAAACAACTTTGAAAATCCCGATTTAACATTTATTTCGGGAAAATGTTTCAAATGCGCAACAATATTACGTTTTAGAAATAAATACCCGAAAGCCCCATGCCTACATGGTTGCAATAGTTTTTTACAAGAACTTAACAAAAATTATGTAAATTTTTAAAATTAAGTGTACATTTCGGGTAAATAAGACCATGAAATAAAAAGCGGAATTTTAATAAAAATTAATGTAAAAAGATTGTCATGTTGCTTAAAAAATCTAACTTTTTTGTCTTTTTTTGTTTTATTATAAATGTACAAAATCTTGGGAGGCGGGGTTAGTTCCGCAAATATTTTACTCGGTATTAAAACCGAAATTAGAAGAAGATTTCATATCAATTTTAAATACATTATTCATTTGATGTGAAAGTTTGGAAACCACATTATAATAAAAATAAGAAAACTATCTTGGAGGCAAAAGTTGTTAGAACGCGGCTATATACAAATCTACACAGGTGATGGAAAAGGAAAAACTACAGCATCTTTAGGTTTAGCAATGAGAGCATTGGGACATGGCTGGAAGGTTCTAATAATTCAATTCACAAAGGGTGATAGCGCAACTTCATACGGCGAAATCGTTTCAGGCGGTATGTTCCCTAACTTGGAAATCGTTCAATGCGGTATGGATAGAGTTGTTTACTCTCACAATGTTTGCTTAGATGATTTCAAAGAAGCAAAAAAAGGTTGGGAATTAGCTAAAAAAGCTATTGCTAGCAACGAATACCAATTGATTATCTTAGACGAAATCAATATTGCAATCGCAATGAATATGATTAAAGTTTCAGACGTAAAAGACGCATTGTTAAACAAACCTGAAACATTAGAAATCGTATTAACAGGTCGTTATGCACATCCTGAATTGAAGGCTTTGGCTCACCTTGTAACAGAAATGAAACCTATCAAACACTACTTTGATATCGGCGTAATGGCAAGACAAGGCATTGAGTATTAAATGCGTAAGCCGATGTGAAGTCAAGCACACGGCGACGTTGAGTCGGCGGAGCATTGACGGAACATAATATCACCGCCGTTGTGAGTGAAACGAACGAAGCAATCTTTGATTGCACAGGCGGAAAAAGCGGATTTTCGGTTTAAAATCAGATAAATATTAAGTTTTGAGAGAGTGTTTGTAACAAAGCAATTCTATTTGATAAAGAGTAAAAATGAACAGAGTAGCGATATTTGCTCATTATGATAAAAAAAATATAGTTGACGATTATGTCGTTTTTTATATCAAGGAATTACAAAAAATAGCTAAAGAAGTTATTTTCGTTTCTTGTTGCGATTTACCTGAAATAGAATTGAACAAACTTGATTGTTACAAAATCGCTGAAAAGCACAATGAATACGACTTTGGCTCATATAAACGAGGGTTTAATTTTGCAAAAGAAAAAAATCTTTTGAAGAATTGCGACGAACTTATTTTTGCAAACGACAGTTGCTATGGACCTTTTAAACCTTTGGATAAAATTTTTGACAAAATGTCTGAAAAAGATTGCGATTTTTGGGGTATGACAAAAAATCGAGTTGGGTTCAAAAAATTAAAAACAGGCAAAGTTAAAGATACATACTGCCCGCATATTCAAACTTATTTTGTTGTATTAAGGCAAAATGCGTTTTTATCAAAAGCTTTTGATGAATTTATAAATTCAGTTAAATACCAAGAATCTAAGAACGATGTAGTTTTAAATTATGAAATAGGACTTACTAAAACGTTTGAAAAAGCTGGATTTAAGTCGGATTTTGTAATAAGAGATTTTTATAAATCAAATAATCCGACAGTTTTTAAGTGGCGAAAACTGTATGAAAAAACTGAATTTCCGTTTGTAAAATGCTCAGTTTTGAGATTGAAAAATTATCTGCATACAACTGCTGAGGGCTGGCAAGAGTTATTTTCGCAGGAACAAATTGAATTAATTGAAAAAAATTTGAAATATACTTCCCGCGTAAAACCTATGCGCCACAATGCGCCAAGAGCCTTGAAGGAGTTTGTTATGGACGTTATTCCAAAAGGAACTTCAAAACGCGCAGCGATTGTGCGAAAATTGTTGGAATTTTGCCCAATTTTTATTGATTAATCGTCAAACAAAGGCGATGGTTTGAGTTTTAAGCCTAAAAGTTTTTTGATTTTTCTTACAAATACAACAAAATAGAACTTTGTACCGCGTTTGAAAATGGTTAAAATGATTGTCTTTATTATAAAAGGTATGAATTTTATTCCAAGTTTTTTTGTCCGCCAAATGTCAAGGCAGGCTTCAATATTGACACTTTTGTAAACTTTTCTGTTTCTTTTATGTAAATAGCTATCCTTGTGCTGACGCCACTTTGTAAGCTTCTCATTTATATAAAACGCATCGTTTTCAAACGCAACATGTAAAAAAATCCACCAGTCTAAAAGTGCATCAATAGGCGTTTTTAATGAACAATTTTGGATTGCATCTTGTTTTATCATTACTGCGGAAAAAGTCAAAAGCAGATTGTCAACATTAATCTTATCGAAAATATTTTGCGGAAAGCTCAAATTTGTTAGCTTTTCACGGATATTATCTAAATTATTTTTTACCGCCAATACTGAATTATTATCCCCAAATTCTTCGACATCGTTGAAAATTAATCCAACATTTGGGTATTTTTCAGCAACTTCTATGCGCTTTTGCAACGCCTCTGGTGCAAGCATATCGTCACTTTCCAAAAATGCAACCCACTCACCTTTTGCATACTTAAGCCCTGTTTGAATAGCCTTTGCAAGCCCTTTGTTTTTGTCGTGGCAAATTAGTTTTATGCGTTTGTCTTCGCAAAATGTTTTAATGGTTTCAACAGAATTGTCCGTCGAGGCATCATCGACAATAATTAGTTCCCAATCAGAATAAGTCTGTGCAAGCACAGACTTAATAGTTTCTGAAATGTATTCGTTATAATTATAACTTGTTGTAATTATTGAAATCATTAACTTAGTCATTAAAATGTATGCAAAATCTGCCTTTTCCGTCTTGGATTTTCCTCCACGCTCACAGAGTTTCGCTTTTTGCACTTCGTGCAGACCGCTCAATCTGTTCGCTATCCGGACTTTGTCCGTACGGAAAATCCGCTACGAACAACCTGAGTAACCGCAGTTAGGGCAGATAAAGCAACCTTCTGCCATTTGAATTTTGTTACCGCATTCTGGGCAAACTACTGTTTTGATTTCGCCAGTTGGGTTGTATTCTTCTGCTTTTGGTTCTTCTTTTACTTCCTCAGCTTTAACTTCTTCAACTTTTGGCTCTTCTTTTTTCTTAGTCAAGTTCATTGGTTGAATTGGTCGGCAGTTGTTTCTGTAAACTGTGATACCTTTTAAGTTGTTTTCATAAGCTAAAAGATAAGTATCTTCGATGTCTTTTTTAGTTGCGCTTTCAACGAAGTTTACTGTTTTAGATACTGCGTTATCTGTGTGTAATTGGAATGCTGCTTGCATTTTTACGTGCCAGTAAGGTGAAACGTCGTGAGCAGTTGAGAAAATGTGTTTAGATTTTTCGTCAATGCCGTTAACGTGTGCGATTGTACCTTCTTCTGAGATTTGACGCATTGTTTCGTCGTTGTAGAAACCATGTTTGATAGCGTATTCTTTAAAGATTGGGTTAACTTCAAGTAATTCAGTACCGTCCATAACGTTTCTCATAAATACAAGACCGAATAATGGTTCAACACCGCCTGAAGCGCTTGCAATCATTGAAATTGTACCAGTTGGTGCGATACAAGTTGTTGTTGCGTTTCTGATACCGTATTTTTCAATTTGTGCGTCTAAATCGTTCCACATTTCATCAGTAATCATACCTGCTGATTTTCCAGCATATTTTTTACCTAAGAAATGTTGGTTATCGTAAATGCTACCTTTGAAGTTAGCGAATGAGCCACGTTCTTTTGCAAGGTCGATTGCCTGAACTTTTGAGTGGTAATCGATAAATTCCATAACTTGAGCGGCAAGTTTAGTACCTTCTTCTGAGTTGTAAGGAATTTCTAATTTCATTAACATATCAGCCCAACCCATTACGCCCAAGCCGATTTTTCTGTTGTTTTGAACCATTTCAGCGATTTTTGGTAATGGATAATTGTTTACTGTGATTACGTCATCTAAGAAAATGATTGATAATTTTGTGATTTCTTTCAATTTATCCCAGTTGATTTTACCGTCTTCAATCATCAAGCCTAAGTTGATTGAACCTAAGTTACAAGCTTCGTAAGGCAATAGTGGAACTTCACCGCAAGGGTTAGTTGATTCAATTTCGCCGATTAATGGTGTTGGGTTGTCAGCGTTCATTTTGTCGATGAAGATGATACCAGGTTCACCTGTTGACCAAGCGTTGCTTACGATTTTGTCGAACACTTCTTTTGCGTTCAATTTGCCAGCAACTTCTTTTGTGTGAGGGTTGATTAACTCATAATCGCTATTGTTTTTAACTGCGTCCATGAATTTGTCAGTTAAAGCAACAGAAATGTTGAAGTTGTTTAATTTAGAAGTATCGCTTTTGCAATTGATGAATTCTAAAATATCAGGGTGGTCAACTCTTAAGATACCCATGTTAGCGCCACGTCTTGTACCGCCTTGTTTTACGGCTTCAGTTGCTGCGTTGAAAACTTCCATAAATGAAACAGGACCTGAAGAAACGCCCATTGTTGATTTTACAACACTGTTTTTTGCTCTTAATCTTGAGAAAGAAAATCCTGTACCACCGCCTGATTTGTGGATTAAGGCAGTATTTTTAACTGCTTCAAAAATGCCTTCCAAAGAGTCTTCAACAGGAAGAACGAAGCAAGCTGATAATTGACCAAGTTCTCTACCTGCGTTCATTAATGTTGGAGAGTTTGGCATAAAATATCTGTGAGTGATTGCTTGATAAAATTCGTCTGATAGTTTATCAACATCAGCTTGAGTTTTACCGTATTCTAATTCAGCTTTTGCAATAGAATCCGCTACACGTCTGAACATTGTAGCTGGAGTTTCAACTGCGTTGCCTTCATTATCTCTTTTTAAATATCTTTTTTCTAATACCTTAATCGCATTTGGCGATAAATCAAGTTTGTCTTGTGTTTCCACGCTCACATTAACCTCCCATATATATTTGTGATAATAAAAAATCTAAGTGATAGTATAGTTATAATTGTATAATATAATTATATTTAATATACATGCCCATGTCGATTTTTTTATAAATATTTACACTAATATTTTGCTTTAAATCATATAGCCCAATCTAGCTACTTGACAATTAGTTTTGCTTAAAATAGAATTAAATAAAAGTTTTGGCGACATGGCCAAGTGGTAAGGCAGAAGCCTGCAAAGCTTTTATCCCCCAGTTCGAATCTGGGTGTCGCCTTTTTTAAAACACTCTCAATTGCGAGAGTGTTTTTTTGTTTTGGACGATAAGTTGAGAGTTGCAATTCGTGAATAGTGAATTGACTATCGTTGAATGGTTGAACGGTTGAACGGCTTAAAGGTTAACTTTTCAACCATTAAGCCATTAAGCCTTTCAACTTTTTCAAAACAACACTTGAAAAATAATTAAACATAGTTTATACTGATAAAAAAGAGGATTTTGATTATGGCTGAAAGTATTGTAAATAAAAGAACTCAACCCTTCGGGGGGGGGGTAGAACCTAGTAGTAATGCGACTTTCCACGACCGCGTAAATGTATTATGTCATTCCGAACTTGTTTGGCAAAGCGAACAAACGAAGAATGAGTTTTGTGAGCCTGCCTCCCGTGTGGCGGAATCTCCTACAAGTCTTGTAAAAAACAAGATGCTGAACATAGTTGATTTTATTAAATCTTTGTTCATTAAACGCTTCAGCATGACATATTTGACGAAAACAATTGCTTTTACCCTTGCCGAAACATTGGTCGTAATGGGCATTATCGGTGTGGTTGCAGCGCTTACTATTCCTAATCTTAACCAATCAACAGGCGACAGAGAAAAAGTCGCAAAAGTTAAAAAGATTTATTCAAACCTAGAAGACGCTTATGGACGAGCTACCGCAACTTACGGACCAATAGATACATGGTTTGTAAATGATAATAGCGATGAAGCTTACTCAAAACGTTTTGCAGATAGAATGACAGAATTTATGAAAGTTTCAAAAAATTGTGAAGATGATGTTGAGGCTTGTTTTGCATCAACAATTAAATTTCAAGGTAATGTAGTACCAATTGACGAGGGTTTTTATCCAGCAATGATGAGTGGTCGTAATTATTTGTTGGCTGATGGTACTGCTATTTCATTTTTTTCTATGAACGACTTTACTTCAGCATATTTTTATGGAGAAGATTGGATTGCTGGTATAGGTGTTGATATCGATGGCAAAAAGGGGTCTAGTGAAAATGGAAAAGACGTTTTTCATTTTGGAATTTATAAGTCAGGCTTATTTCCAATAGGTGCAACTTTTGATAATTCGTATAAGAATTTTCCAGTTAATGATACATCTTTTAATGATATAGGTGCAACTGCTTGGGTAATTGAAAATGGTAATTTAGATTATCTAAAATGCCCTGATGATTTAGATTGGGAAACAAAGACGTCTTGTAAATGATGTCATTGCGAGCGTAGCGAAGCAATCCAAAAAAAACATGTCATGCTGAAGCGCTAAAATTACAAGTTTGTAGTTAAAAATTCTATGTTCAGCATCTCATAAATGGCAGGATTCTGAACATAGCAAGACCGTTTTGAATGCGTTCTTTAAACGCTTCAGAATGACAATGAACCTTTCAACCATTCACCCATTCAACTCTTAAGCGATAAGTCAATAAGTACTTAAGACAATAAGTCGATTTATATTAAAATGACATTTTAATTATAGATGAACTTAAAGCCTTATAGCCTTAAAGTCTTATCGTAATTCAATATGTCAATTTGCAATCTCAAATCGTGCCATGATGGTACGATTAAGAATAAGAAATATACTTGATTTCAAGAATTTTTATGTGATAATATTTATATTATCCGTTTATTCGTGATGAATTTTACGTTTATAATAAGCATTTCACAAAATAATTTAAAGGAGATTACGATGACTGGAAGTCAAACAAAAGTCGATTTCTCAAAATTAGATGAAATTATTGCTGAATGTGGCGGTAAAAAATCTAATTTGATTGCGATTTTGCAAAAAGTACAGGAAGTTTACCGATACTTACCTGAAGATGCGATGATTTATATCGGAACAAAAATTGAAGACTTGTCACCTGCAACTGTATTTGGTGTTGCGACATTTTACGCTCAATTCTCATTGGACCCAAAAGGTAAATATGAAGTAAGATGTTGTGACGGTACTGCTTGCCACGTTAGAGGTTCAATGCCAGTATTGAACGCTATCAAAGCAAGATTGGATTTGAAAGACGGTAAATTTACAACTGACGACGGATTATTCTCTGTTGAAACAGTTAGTTGTTTAGGTGCTTGCGGTTTAGCTCCAGTAGTAGTAATAAACGGTAAAGTTTATCCTCAAATGACATCTGATGCAATCAAAGTCGTTCTTGACACTATTTATCAGGAGGAAAAAGCGTAATGGAATTAAATATCGATATCAAAAAAGAGCAAGAACAAGCTCAAGAACATATTAAAGAACAAGGCTTTAGAGTTTTAGTTTGTGGCGGTACAGGTTGTGTTGCAAACGGTTCTGAAAAAGTTATGGCTAAGTTCAGAGAATTTGGTGCAAATGTTGGAACTTTGTCAAACCATGACAAAATGACAGTTATTCCAACAGGTTGCCACGGTTTTTGTGAACAAGGTGTTTTGGTTATTTTACCTGATGAACACACTGCTTACGTAAAAGTTAAAGTTGAAGATGTTGAAGAAATCTTCAATTCTCATATTGTTGGTGGCAAACCAGTTGAAAGACTTTTATATGTTGACCCAGCAACTAAACAATCAGTTCAAAAACCAGAAGAAATCAACTTCTATGCAAAACAAACTCGTACAGCTTTAAAAAACTGTGGTCACATAGACGCAGAATCAATCGACGAAGCAATTGCAGTTGGCGCTTACGAAGCTTTAGCAAAAGTTTTGAAGGAAGAAGACCAAGAAGCAGTTATTAAAGAGGTTGAAGATTCAGGCTTAAGAGGCAGAGGTGGCGGTGGTTTCCAAACTGGTAGAAAATGGAGAAGCGTTTACCAACACAGAGGCGGAAAATCTTACGTTATTTGTAACGGTGATGAAGGCGACCCAGGTGCATTCATGGATCGTTCAGTTATGGAAGGCGACCCACATAAATTATTAGAAGGTATGGCAATTGCAGCGTTCGCAATTGGCGCAGACGAAGGATATATCTATGTAAGAGCTGAATACCCTCTTGCAATTAAACGTTTGAGAAAAGCTATTGCAGATGCTGAAAAACGTAATCTTTTGGGTAAAAACATTATGGGAACAAACTTCTCATTTGAAATTCACATCAAAGAAGGTGCTGGCGCTTTCGTTTGTGGTGAATCTTCTGCTCTTATCGCTTCAATTGAAGGCGAAAGAGGTATGCCAAGACCTAAAAACATTCACATGGCTGAATGTGGCTTATTCAAACGTCCAACTTTGTTGAACAACGTTGAAACCTTCGCAAACGTGCCTTTAATTATTACAAAAGGTGCAAAATGGTTCAGTTCTATGGGTACTGAAACATCAAAAGGTACTAAAACCTTCGCTCTTACTGGTGAAGTTAATAACACTGGTTTAATCGAAGTTCCAATGGATACAACTTTAAGACAAATCGTATTTGACTTAGGTGGTGGCATCAGAAACGGTAAAAAATTCAAAGCCGTTCAAATCGGTGGCCCATCAGGCGGTTGCTTGACAGAAGAACATTTAGATATGGCAATGGATTACGACCAACTTACAAAAGTAGGCGCAATGGTTGGCTCAGGCGGTCTTGTTGTAATGAACGAAGACACTTGTATTGTTGAAGTTGCACGTTTCTTCATGAACTTCACTCAACACGAATCTTGCGGTAAATGTACTCCATGCCGTGAAGGTACAAAACAAATGTTGAAAATTCTTGAAAGAATTGTTAAAGGCGAAGGTACAATGGATGATTTAGACAAGCTTGAAGAACTTGGACAAGTTATTAAAGAAGGTTCTTTATGCGGTTTAGGTAAATCTGCTCCAAACCCAGTGCTTTCAACTTTGAAATACTTTAAAGATGAATATATTGCTCACATCAAAGATAAAAAATGTCCTGCAGGAGTTTGTAAGGCGCTTAAATCTTATACAATTGATGAAGAAAAATGTAAGGGTTGTACAAAATGTGCTAGAAACTGCCCAGTTGGCGCAATTGAAGGTACTGTTAAACAACCTCATCACATCGACCAATCAAAATGTATTAAATGTGGTGCTTGTGAATCAAATTGTCCATTCAAGGCAATCGTTTTAAACTAGTTAATTAGAAGGATAAAATCAATGAGTGATAAAAAAACATTATTTATAAATAATCAAGAAGTTGAATTTACAAATGAAAAGACTGTTTTGGAAGTAATTCGCAACAATGGATTTGACGTTCCAACCTTTTGCGATGTGCCAGAATTAAGTCAATTCGGCGCATGCAGAATGTGTGTTGTAGAACAAGAAGGACGCGGAATTCAAGCTTCTTGTACAATGCCACCAAGAGCTGGTATTAAAATCCATACACATTCAGCAAAAGTTAGAAAAATCAGAAAAACAATCTTAGAATTATTATTGGCAAACCATGACAGAGAATGCACAACTTGCGAAAAATCTGGTCAATGCGATTTGCAAAAATATGCAGAAGAATATGGTGTTAGAAAAATTACATATCCAACGCTAAAAGAAGCTGACAAAAAGCCTATCGACTGCTCAAGTCCTGCAATTGTTAGAGATCCAAACAAATGTATTCTTTGCGGTGCTTGCGTTAGAGCATGTAACGAATACCAAGGTCTTGCAGTTTTAGGATTTGCAAACCGTGGTTCAAAAACAATTGTTCAACCAATGAACGGAAGATGCTTGTCAGACGTTGATTGCGTTTACTGCGGACAATGTAAAACAGTTTGCCCAACAGGTGCTTTGACTGTTAAAAACGAGGTTGACCAAGTTTGGGATTTGATTAACAATCCAAACAAAAAAGTTGCAGTTCAAGTTGCACCAGCAGTTCGTGTAGCTTTAGGCGAAATGTTCGGAATGCCAGCAGGCGAAAACGTTATCGGCAAAATTTACTCTGCAATGAGAAAAATTGGTTTTGACTTTGTTTACGATACAAACTTCGCAGCTGACTTGACTATTATGGAAGAAGCAACTGAATTTTTAGACAGACTTAAAAAAGGTGAAAACTTACCATTGTTCACTTCTTGCTGTCAAGCTTGGGTAAGATACGTGGAAACTCAACATCCTGAGATGATTAACCACTTATCAAGTTGTAAATCACCTCAATCAATGTTGTCTTCTGTAATTAAAGAATTTTTACCAAAACAAAATCCAGAAGTTAATGCAGAAGATTTAGTGGTTGTTTCAATCATGCCTTGTACCGCTAAAAAAGCTGAAATTAAGCGCGACCAATTGAAAAAAGACGGCAAATTTGATACAGATTACGTGCTAACAACTCAAGAATTTGCTCAAATGATTAAATCAGCAGGTATTGATTTGAAAAACTTGGAGGCTGAACAAGCTGATTCTCCATTCGGTCAATACACAGGTGCAGCAACAATCTTCGGTGCATCAGGCGGTGTTGCAGAGGCAGCAGCAAGAACTGCTTACTATTTGGTAACAGGTGAAAATATTGCAAGCGACGATATTGTTGAAATGCGCGGTGTTGATAAAAACTCTTTCGACAAAACTGTTGAACTAGATATCAAAGGTACAAAAGTTAAAGTGAAAGTTGTTTCAACACTAAGAGAAGCAGAAAAAGCAATTCAAGAAATCAAAGCTGGCACTGCAGATTTCCAATTATTAGAAGTTATGGCATGCCCTGGAGGTTGCGTAAATGGTGGCGGTCAACCAGCAAGTTGCAGAACTCCAGAACTTAGAAAACAAAGAGCAGAAGGTCTTTATACAGAGGATGTTAAAGAAGTGAAATTCAGAAAATCTCACGAAAATCCTGACATCAAAAAATTGTATGATGAATACCTAGAAGCTCCAAATTCTCACAAAGCTCACGAATTGCTTCACACAAGCTATTCAGACTTAAGAGCAGGTTCATATAAAGACCTAAAATAAAGGAAAATAAATTAACGGCGGGCTGAATTTTAAAAAATTCAGCCCGCCGATTTTTGACATGTTCAAAGGGCTTGTAAACAATTATAATAAATATTTCAACAAATATTTTAAACTAGTTGACAACAAATTTTGATATAATACAATATTAGCATAGCTTAGTATATAAATAATAAGTTAGTTTAGTAAATAAGTAGTAAAAGGAGACCACTAAATGGCACGCGAAAAGTACGAAAGAACCAAACCGCACGTTAACGTTGGTACAATTGGTCACGTTGACCACGGTAAAACAACATTAACAGCAGCAATTACAGCAACATTAGCAGCAGCTGGACAAGCAGAATTGAAAAAATTTGATGAAATCGATGCTGCTCCAGAAGAAAAAGCTAGAGGTATCACCATCTCTACAGCTCACGTAGAATACGAAACAGCAACTAGACACTATGCTCACGTTGACTGCCCAGGCCACGCTGACTATGTTAAAAACATGA
>CAVCIX010000009.1:0-36004 GCA_963602505.1 Anaerovoracaceae bacterium
TTTCGCCCTGCTCACCTCGTGAGCTACAGAGGCATTTATTTTAATTATTTTAATTATTTTAATTATTTGCTATTTAGTTAATTTATTTTTTAACGTAAATATCGTCCACGCTTTCTGGCGGTTTATTCGGCACGTAATTCTTCAAATATTGAATTGCTTCTTCTGGAGTTTCTGCCAAATAAAACAACGACATTGTTTCTTTTCTTGCGAAATTTTCTTCAACTATTTGGTTAAAAAACTCAAACAATTTACCATAAAAATTATTAGTATTCAAGAAAACTATCGGTTTTGTGTTATATCCCAAAATTTTATGGTCTATAATTTCAGATATTTCTTCTAAAGTTCCAAACCCACCAGCCAAAGCAATTGTAGCGTCTGAATACGTATCCAAAAGATGTTTTCTTTCTCTCATATCTTCTGTCAAAATAAATTCGTCACATCCGCCACCCTCGTGGTTTACAAACTCATAAATCTTTTTAGGCATAATTCCATAAACTTTAGAACCGCTTTTTTTCGCACTTTGTGAAACCGCGCCCATCAAGCCAAAATCTGAACCGCCATATACTAAGTCATAATCGTTTTCGCCAAGCATCTCGCCCAACTTAACCGCGTCTTTATAATAAACTTCGTCAACACCATTACTTGCTGAACAATATACACATACTTTTTTCATAAAATAATCCTTTTCTTAATCATAGCACAAACGAACATTTAATATTTCTATACATTTTTTTTGCTAAAATTAGATTTTTTTCAAGTTTGCATTATTATATTTTATTATACGTAACAAAAGGAGAAATTAATGAAAAAAGGGTTAATTTTAGCAATTTTATTAGTTTTTATATTTTCAACTGCAGTAATTGCCTCAACAAAAAACAACGACAAACAATATAGAATGCCAACATATAGCGACATGCCCCCAATGCCTTACGGTAATTATGGAAACAGACCTCCAATGTATGGTAATTATGGACAAGTTCCGCCACCAATGAATCCTCCTAGAGCTTATGGAAATATGTCCCAAATGTATGGTAACAGACCACCAATGCCTCCTCAAGGAGCTATGTACGGCAATCGTCCGCCAATGCCTTACGGTAATTACGGAAATAGACCTCCAATGTACAGTAATCGACCACCTATGCCTTATGGCAACTACGGAAATTACGGCAATTCTGGAAAAAATTATCCAGTAACTTTGCCATTGTACGATGAAAGCAGACCTGTAGTTCAATAATTTTTTGTTTAAAAATAATTTCTTCTGTGCTATAAATTATTTGTAAAATATTTAAGGAGATTTTTATGAATAGTTACGTGGCAAGAGTATTAGAAGAAACAAGAAAGAAAAATCCTAATGAACCAGAATACTTACAAGCTGTAGAAGAAGTTTTAACTTCTATCGAGCCTGTGGTTGAAAAGCATAAAGAATTCGAACAATTAGGCATTTTAGAAAGAATGGTTGAACCTGAAAGAATTATCACTTTCCGTGTATCTTGGGTTGACGACAAAGGTCAAGTGCAAGTAAACAGAGCATTCAGAGTTCAATACAGTTCTCTAATTGGTCCATACAAAGGTGGTTTAAGACTTCACCCAACAGTAAACCAAAGCATTATGAAGTTTTTAGGTTTTGAACAAATCTTCAAAAACGCATTAACTGGCTTACCAATCGGCGGTGGCAAAGGTGGTTCAGACTTTGACCCAAAAGGTAAATCTGACAGAGAAATTATGACCTTCTGCCAAGCATTTATGACAGAATTACAACGCCACATCGGTCAAGATGTTGACGTTCCAGCTGGTGATATCGGAACTGGCGCAAGAGAAATTGGCTATATGTTCGGTCAATTCAAACGTATCAGAAACGCTTACGAAGGCGGAGTTCTAACAGGTAAAGGACTTTCTTACGGCGGTTCTTTAGCTAGAACTGAAGCAACAGGTTTTGGTCTTTCTTACTTTATGAGAGAAATGTTAAAAGCTAACGGCAATCAATCTTTTGAAGGTAAAACTGTTACAATTTCAGGTTCTGGAAACGTTGCAATTTACGCTTGCCAAAAAGTTAAAGAAATGGGCGGAAAAGTTGTTGCAATGAGCGATTCTAACGGATGTATTTATGATAAAAACGGAATTGATTTAGATTTAATCAAAGAAATCAAGGAAGTAAAAAGAGGCAGAATTAAAGATTACAAAGAAGTTCACAAAGATGCTGAATACATCGAAAGAACTAGCGAAGATTCTCCTATTTGGACTATCAAAACAGACATAGCTCTACCTTGTGCAACTCAAAACGAAGTAACATTAAATTCAGCAAAAAAACTTGTTGAAAACGGTGTAATCGCAGTTGGTGAAGGTGCAAACATGCCTTGTACAAAAGAAGCAACAGAATACTTCTTAGAAAAATGTGTTCTTGTTGGTCCTGCAAAAGCAGCAAACGCAGGCGGTGTAGCAACTTCTGCAATTGAAATGAGCCAAAATAGCATGCGCTATTACTACACATTCGACGAAGTTGATAAAAAGTTAGACGGAATTATGACAAACATTTTCAGAGCTTGTCAAAATGCCGCAACTGAATACGGATTTGGCAACAACTACGTTGCAGGTGCGAATATCGCAGCCTTCACAAAACTTGCTGAAGCAATGAAAGCGCAAGGTGTAGTTTAATATTTTTAAAAATAAAACAAAAAGGGCGCAACTGATTTCATCAGTTGCGCCCTTTTTAGCAACATGATTAATTTGCAAACATAAAATTTGTGCTAGAATTATTTTGAAAAGAGGTTAAAATTATGCGTAAAATGCTTGTGGTTATAGATAGAATTGAGTTGAAATATTTTGAATTCAACCAACTTGTAACAAATTTTTGGATGATAAAAGGATTGCTTGAAAACAATGTTGAAACATACATTACGACCATAGACAACTTATCACTAAAAAATGGCAAAGGTTGCGCAAATTGTTATAAAACCTACGAAAAAGACAACGATATTTTTTACGAAAAAGATTTGCAAGACTTTGTGCTTGAAGATTTTGAAAAAATCTTTTTCAGACCTGACCCACCTTTTGATGGCGATTATCTAAACGCAACGTACATTTTCGACTTTGTTGACAGAAGTAAAACTCAAATTATAAACGACACAAAGGCGATTAGAAATTTCAACGAAAAATTGCATGTCAATTTATTCAGAGAGTTCATGCCAGAAAACATTGTTACCGCTTCAAAAGATGAAATTGAAGCTTTTTTAAACATACACGGTGAAATCATTTTAAAACCGCTAAACAACTGCTTTGGCAAAGGGGTTATGTACTTACAAAAAGGCGACAAAAACACTTTAAGCATAATAAACACGCTAACCAACAACAACACTAGCATTTGTATGGTGCAAAAATATATTCCAGTGGCAAAATATGGCGATAAACGAGTAATAATCTTGAATGGCGAAGTTTTAGACGAATGTGTTCAAAAGCTTCCGACTGCTGATGACTTCAAATTTAATACACATAGCGACGATTTTATTAAAAAAGCCGTTTTAAGTGATAGCGAAAAGCAAAAATTCACACAAGTTGCACAAGGTCTAAAAGAATTGGGCATTACAATGGCAGGTTTAGACGTTATTGATGAAAAAATTATCGAAATCAACGTTACAAGTCCATGCTTTTTCATAAAAGAAGTTAACGAAAGATTTAATACTCACCTTGAAAACAAGTTAAACGAATTTATGCTACAACCTAGCAATAACAGTTGTGTAAACGTTTGTAAATAAAAATTTTTAGAAATAGCAAAAAAATTTCTGCGTGTAATTAAAACAAGTATGAAGGTCACTGCAGTAAATCATATTGGAAATTTTGCAAGAAAACAAAGCGCGCAAAATTCGACACAAAATACAACTATCCCGATTACAAATCAGCCTAAAGCCTCTGCTTTAGCACTTTTTAGCAATTATAACAAGGCGTTTATAAATTTTAAAGGATATTACGGCGACCAACAACCAGCCAAAAAGCTTTTTTGGATTTTAAAAGGCAACAACGATGTTTACGAGGACAACGAAACTAAGGCTCAACTATATAGAGGTGGAAACACAGGTTGGAAAAAGTGGGTTAATACTGCACCTGAGGACTTATTAAAACGTTCGCCAATGGACGCAATCCAATCAATTTGCACACTTAACAAACAACCAAACTGCTACCCTGGAATACCTTCCTATATTCCAACTCCAAACTACGGTGATAAGTGGGGCAGACGCGCAAATTATATAGAAATTAATCCTAGAACAGTTGCATTAACTGAGGGTGACAAAAAAAGTGAAGGCTTGCTAAACGTTATGAAATTGCTTCCTGCAATTCCACCTTCATCAAAGAGTAATGCAAATTGCATAGTTCTGTCGCAATTATATCCAGCAATGTATCGTGAAAACGACGGAAGAACAGGTCATTCGTCATTATACACAGTTGATTTACATTCCGGAATTTCAAAAAATTTAACCTCAGATAAATTATCTAGAGATGGTCAAAAAATGGGCGATGATGAGCAAGTCAAAGCCTTCAACGACATGGCTCATTTAAGAGGGTTAAAAACTGGTATCAGAATGCCACTTTCAGCAGGGCAAATGACAGTAAAAGGCGAGCCTTTTGACTGGAATAAACATGAAAAAGCTTTTATTGACGCTTGTTGTTGGGCAGTTGATTTAGGTTTTGATTCAATTTTCTTTGATAGTGCAAAACACGTTGGCAACTGGGACATGGGCAACTACTGTGGCTCTGGTTCTGTACCTAATTTCCAACAAATGCAATACATTACACAACAAATTCGCTCAAAAACAGGCAGAAACGATATTGCGCTAATTGGCGAAAAATGTGACCTTAACCCAAGATTTAAAGAAATGGGCTTAACCGCAGGTAATGACTGGGGTAGAGCTGATAACTTTGAAAGTGTAATGCACGAATACGACAAACAACGTTGGAACGATGAATATGCGGCAGGGCCTGTAATTTCAGATGATAACGACAGAGGCGGAATGTCTTTTGAACAAAGATTAAACAGAATTAAAAATGCACTTCACGCATACAGAGAACATGGTTGGAAATTACCAGTTTATATGCAAATGCACGACATTTTCCCACTAAGTCCATATTCAAATACTCACGATTTAATGGAATACGGTGAAAACCGTTCAACTTACGGCGATGTAGCAAGTCATTACAACAATATATTTAATACCTCTGATGCAGCAAGACGACATCGAGATGCAGTTTATAACGAGTTTTTAGATACAATGTATCAATAAAAAAAGGGCGAAGCCGTAGGCTTCGCCCTTCATTTACCACGTCTTGTTTTTTCACTCCCGTCTAATTACGGTAAAATTACGTAGTTATATTATATATTTATTTTATAATTTTTCTTCTTTTTTATCATTACGCGTATGTCTATTCTTAATTTTTACATTTACCTTATTGTCTAATAGAAAAAATACTACTTAGTGGCGATAATTCATAAAAAAGGAGATTTTATGAGTATAAAAATGCTAATTTTTGATTATAAAGAAGCCGAACACGATTTTTTCAAGAAAAACAAATTCGAGGATTTTGACATAACTTTTTTTGAAGAAAGTCTTAACGAAACAACGGTTAGCAATTTACCTGACGAATATTTAAGCAAAACAAGCGTTATAAGCGTTTTTATAACTTCAAAAATAAACGAAAAAGTTTTAGCGAGATTTCCAAATTTAATGATACTTTCGACCCGTTCGACAGGAATTAATCACATAAACATCCCTGATTGTTGTAATCGAAGCATTAAGGTTCTAAACGTAGAAAACTACGGCAATAAATCTGTTGTTCAATACACTTTTGGCTTGATTATTGCTCTTACAAGAAAATTTCAACTTGCAACGCGCGATATTAAAGCCTTTCAATTTGAATACAACAAATACGTGGGCAGAGAGCTTGATAAACTTACACTCGGAGTAATCGGAACAGGTGCAATTGGCGAAGGTGTTTGTAAAATTGCAAATGCGTTCAACATGAAAATTCTTGCTTTTGACGTTAAGCATAAAACAAATTTGATAGAAAATTATCACGTCGAATATACTGACAAGGAAGATTTACTCAAAAACTCAGATATAATCACTTTGCACGCACCTTTGACTGAACAAACTCGTGAAATGATTACGAAGCGCGAATTTGCAATAATGAAGCCAACTGCGTATCTAATCAACACGTCGAGAGGAGAATTAATAAACACAGAAGACCTTTACAATGCAATTATCAGCGAAAATATTGCAGGCGCAGGGCTTGATGTAATTGAATGTGAGGACATTTCTTTTTCTCAAAATAACAACTTGGTTTCTAAAATTGAAACAAGTAATATAAATTGCATTGAAAAAGTTGTTTTAACTAGAAAACTTGCGCAATTGGACAATGTTATCATTACTCCGCACATCGCGTATAGCACACAAGATTCTATCGACACTATCTTAAAAACGACTTTTGAGTCAATAAAAGATTGCCTACAAGGAGGGCATACTAATCAAATAAATTAATATGCCCTGCTCTTTTTATTAAATTTTAGTACATACTTAAACTTCAACGAAAAGTCTTTGTCCAACAATGTTTGGTCTGCCGTTGTAGTATCCTGCGAAATAACCGCCTTTAACAGGTTGGTTTTTTGCATAAGTTTCCATGTTTGTTGTTTTTGTAACAAATGGATTTGGGTTAAAAGGGTTTGTATTAACAGGTTGAACAGCTGTTGTAGTTGTTGTAGAAGTTTGTTGTTGGCGAATTGCCGGTGATGATAAAACTTTGTTAAATATTGAAATTAAATTATTCTCTGCCATTATGTAGTCCTCTCTCGCGCGTTTCTCTCTCTCGACAAGTTATATTTAATGATGATTTTTTAAAAGTCATATTTTTTATCGGAATTTATTATATTTTTTTAATATAACTTAACAAATCTCATCTTATTTATGTAGTATAATCAGTTTATGGAAAAAATAAATCGTAAAAATGTATTAATTATTGGAAGATGTGCAAAAGAATTTGCGTTGGCAAAAAAGTTATCAGAACTTGATTGCATCGAAAAAGTTTTTGTTGCCCCAGGTAATGACGCAATGAAGGAATTTTGCGAATGCGTTGATATCAGAGAAGACGCGTCAATTGAGTTGCTTGAATTTGCGATAGAAAATAAAATTGATTTAACAGTTGTATCAAGCGAAAAAGCGATAAAAGCAGATATTGCTGGATTTTTTGCAGATAACGGTCAACAAGTTTTTGGTCCAACTGCAAAATCTGCTCAAATCAGTACTAGCAAGTCTTTTGGTAAAAAGTTTATGTATAAATTGAGAATACCAACTGCAAAATTTGGAATTTTTGAAAAAGCAAACCTTGCTTACGATTACGCAAGAAATTCTCAAATGCCAATCGTAACAAAGACAGACGAGCACAGAAATGTAAACGGCACTTTGATTTGCAGTTCTTATTCAATTGCAAAAGCTTTTATTGATGAATCCTTTTTACGTGGCGAGCCAAAAGTTATCATCGAAGACTACATCTACGGACACGAGTTTTCGTTCTATGTAGTAACAGACGGCTATAACGCACTACCTTTAACTAGTGTGGCAAATTACAAATTTGCACTTGACGGGGACGGCGGACTTTTAACCTCTGGAATGGGTTGTTATGCTCCTGATTACAAGATTTCAGCAGAAAACGAACGATTTATTATGGAAAGAATTATCTTCCCAACCCTTGATTGCCTTGCTCAAGAAGGAAATCCTTACATCGGAATTTTAGGCGTAGATGCAGTTTTAACACCAAACAATGAGGTCGTTGCGCTAGAATTTAATACCTCTTTGCAAGAACACGATTGTCAGGGCGTTTTATCCTTAATGGATGAAAATTTATACTACTTAATGCAAGCTTGCACAATTGGCTCGTTCGCTGATGATTACGAAACAATTGCAATGTCTGACGACGTCGCAGTTTCAGCCGTACTATCTGCTGGAAGAAAAAGCGGTTCAATAATTTCAGGACTTGATAAACTTCAAGACTCAACTAAAATCGCGCATTTCAACACAGTTAAAAACAAATATTTAGAATACGAAACAGTCGGCGATAGAACTTTATTAATTACAAAAAACGCTAAAACAATCTCTCACGCAGTTGAAAATTTGTATGAAGAAATTGAATTAATCGAATTTGACGGCAAAAAACACAGAAAAGATTTATGCGTAATTAACGATTATAACTAAGGTGCAACTTTATTTAAGTAATCCGCGTTTTAAGAAGCTATAGTTTTGTTCTGCTTGCTCATAAACTGATGTAAATACAGTTTGCATTTTAGGAGTAAGTTTTGTTTTAGTTTTTGTATTACCTTGCGTAGTTCTTACAATATTTTTAGAACCTTTTTTTACTTTTTTTACATTTTCACCAGCATCAGAAACACCAAAGAATTGGCAAACTTTATCAAAACCAGCTTTTACAACATTTTTAGCCTTTGTTGCAACAGAAACAACGCCGTCTTTTAAAGCTTCAGGGTCGCGTAAAAGTTGTTCGGCTTTTGTGTAATATTGATGCATTGTTTCAGCAGCTTCAGGCGCCCAATCCTTCATAATACCATAGGTTTTTCTTTCTATTGCACCATAAACAACGCTATTTACGGCAACTAGAGGACTTGTTGAAGCTACATGTTGTATAACTCCAGCCGCAGCGGTACCCAAATCACCTTTTTTCAACGCATTGGCAGATTTTTGTCGACCAACTGCATAGTCAGTAGCCATTTCTACTGATTCATTGTAAAGATTTTCAGAACCAATAACGCTTAAAGCTGGTCCTACATAAGGAACGTAATTAAGCGCAACATCAGCTGCCGCAAATGCAGTTGATTGAGCAGCTTGAGCTCCAGAAATATCACCTTGAGAATATTGGTACAACGCTAGACCTGCATCAAATGCAGAGCCAACGTTACCAACAACTTTTTTAGCAGTTTTTGTTAATTTTAAACCTTTAGCGGCAACTTCGCCCATACGATCAGCCGTAAAACTTGCAGTCGCTTGACCTGCCGTATAATCATCGTCAGAGTTAACATCTGAACCGTCTGAAGAGCCTGTTCTCATTTGCATAGGTAAAACTTCTTCACGTTTTACACTTGTTGCATCGTTTGCCAAAACTGTTGTTTGACCTTTAACATTAATTTTATTTTCTTTTGCTTCTTTTTCTTGTCTTTGTTTTTCTTCTTGTTCAGCCTTTGCAATTTCTTGTTCTTTTTTTGTTTTTTGAGTTTTTAAAGTATTACCAGTTTTTTCTAACTCTTGACCTTTTTGAGCCAAGGTAGTACCAGTTTGATTTAAAGCTTCACCTTCTTGTTGTTGGTCAGACAAAGTTGCCTCATAACCAGATTTTTGAGAATTTAACTCAGTTTCCATTTGTTCCAAATCTGATAAAGACATATTCAAAGAATCAAGTTGACCTGATAATTCAGAATAATTTGCATCATCCTCACTCATACCATTCAAAGAAGCTTGAACAGACGCAATTTCAGATTGAACACCAGTTTTATTACCTTGAACTGTTTGAATTTGACCGCTTACGTTTGAAATATTTGAAGAAGTTTCTGATTGTGCAGAAGTGTTTGTTTGAATTGCACCATCATTAGCAGTAACGTCAGCACCATTTTGTTGAATAGCACCATCGTTTTGAGTAATGTTGTTATTAATACGCGTCAATTCTTGCTTTTTAATAAGTATATCGTTATTTTGAACACCACTTACTGCCATACACATAACTCCATCTGTTATATACATGATGTCTATCGGTCAAAACTCCATGTAACTTTAGGATTTTAAGCAATTATTACAAAAATGTTACAATAAAATAAAAAATAAGGCGCGATGATTTCATCATCGCGCCTTATTTTTTATAAAACTAATTAATAAAGTTCAAAAATAGTTTCAATACCGCCTTTTGCAGTGTTGAAGATTTCCATTAACTGTTCTTGGTCATAAGGGTCGCCTTCTGCGGTTGTTTGGAATTCAATAATTTTACCACTTTTTGTCATAACTACATTTGAATCAACTTGCGCGCGAGAATCTTCTTCATAGCATAAGTCCAATCTAACTTCGCCGTCGATTATACCAACTGAAATTGCGCCAACCTCTTCTTTAATTGGATTTTCTTTTAAATCACCTTTTTCAAGCAACTTTTCAACCGCAATTTTTAATGCCAAAAAACCACCGCAAATACTTGCAGTTCTTGTTCCGCCATCAGCTTGAATAACATCAGCGTCAATAGTAATAGTCATTTTAGGCATCTTTTCCATATCGACACAAGCTCTTAGGCTTCTTCCGATAAGTCTTTGAATTTCTTGAGTTCTGCCAGAAATTTTTGTTCTTTCTCTTTCGCATCTTGTTGAAGTTGAAGAAGGTAGTAAGGAATATTCCGCAGTTACCCAACCTTTTGTTGAATCTTTATCCATCCATTTTGGTTGCTTCATTTCAACAGAAGCAGTAGTTATAACCTTTGTATCGCCAAATTCTACCAAAACTGAACCTAACGCATTTTTAGTAAAATTTCTTGTAAATTTCACTGGCCTTAATTCATTATTTTTACGTCCGTCTTTTCTCATTTTAACCTTCCTATTCGTATTCCCAAGTATAAATTTGCCCACAATACTTGCAAACCGCATGTTCGTTCATAAATTCCAAATCAGGGACAAAAGAATACCCGTCTATAACTATTTCTATTTGATGTCTTTTATTATATTTTTGTTGAAAATTTCTATTTCCTTGGTAATCTTCAGAAAACATAAGTTCAAATTTATCAACATTTTTGCAATTTTTGCACCTAAACATCTGTTTTTGCTTTCTTTTTCTTTGATTTTGCCTTAATTTCCGCAACACTTAATTTTTTGTACCACAAAGTCCAAGCAATTGAACGCAATGGCAAGGTGTAGCAAATTACAATTGTTGAAAGAATTGAGCCGACAATCATTTTTGTAATCATTAGTGAAGTGATTACAAAAGGTACGCTTAAGGCTTCCAACGTTGTGTTCCAACCGTTTATAACATCTATAAGCATTGGGTCTAATATCATTGTAAACAAGGTCATTAATTGCAATGCGGTAAAAATAATTTCAGCAACTTTTGGCAATAACCAATAAGTTACAACGCCAACTAATAACAATAGTCCTAAAGTTCCCCAGAAATCTGTTTGAACCAGTTGCCAACTGCGTTTGAAACATTCTGATGGAGTAAGTTTTTTTTCAAACGTAAATACTTGGAAGATTAGAACCAAGAATACGAATATTACTGCGCCAAAGAACCACATTGGAGGAAGTATTGCAACAAACGTAAACAAACCAAACAACAACCAAAGTCCAACAAAATCTTGAATTCTGCTTAGTGCGACTTTTTTATGTGCGTCTATATCATAAATTCTGCCTGATTTTGCAGTATTTTCAGTCATTGAAGAAATTGCAACATACGCTACTAAATATCCGAAAAAAGCTTTAACGAAAATAATTAGCCCAGGAACAGTCAAAATCAACGTAATTGGCATAATTAACGCAGGGTCAGCAACAATATTTGTTGCATTATAAGCAAAAGTCAAAGATAAGGCGAAAGCTAAAATTACCCCTAAAATCTGCCCTAATACTGGAAATGTCATATACTGCATAAATGTTGGTAAATGCTTGACATAAATTCCTATTGCGTCCGTAAAAATATTAAATACGCTCTTTTCGTTAGACATAGTTTTCCTCGTAAATTTATTGTATAATTATTTTAGTATAAATAAAGAAATATGAAAATGAATTACAAAGAATTAATTAAATCCTTCAACAAGGAAAACTTTCAAAATAACGTAAATTTGCACATCCACAGTAATTTTTCTGATGGAGATTTGAGTGTCGAAGAAATTCTAAAGCAAGCTCGCGACAAAGGTTTTGAACACATTTCAATAACTGACCACAACACAGTCAACGCCTATATTGAAACAAATTTGCTAAATGAAAATTTTGTTATCCCTGGGGTTGAATTTGATTGTTGGTACAAAGGAATTTTCTTTCACCTTTTGGCTTATGGAATTGATGTTAAAAACGAAGATTTAAAGCCATTTTTGGCTAAAAATAAAAAAGAAACAGAGGCTGACTGGGTCAGAATTTTTGCCCACAGAGATATTAAAAAACTTATTCCTGCAATACACAATGCAGGCGGTATCGCGGTTTTAGCTCACCCAGCTTGCTGTTGGTGTTTTAGTATGGAGAACTTCGTGAAAACCTTGAAAGACCTTGGGCTTGATGGGCTTGAAGTATATTATCCTTATGACCGACACAGAGGAATTATAAAATTCCATTCTCGCCATATTATGGAGAAAATCGCAGATAAATACGACCTAATTAAAACAGGCGGAACAGACTGTCATCACGAGCTTACGCCACTTAATCAATTATAATTTCTTGCTCGTTTTTGTATGTTACGTAACCTAAATTTGCAGCAGGTGGCTTGCGCAAATACTTTCTACGAGTGTAAATTATACCAATTTTGCTAGATTTTGCACCTTGCGAGTTGTTTTTTGCTAATTTTGCACACTCGAAAATTAACTCGTCATTTGGCGTTTCGCCATTTGGTAGTTTTAATAAAACGTGAGAACCTGCGCAGTTATGCGAATGGAACCACATATCATTATCTTTGGCTAATTTTGAAATTATGTAATCATTTTGTCGATTATTTTTGCCAACATACACGGTAAACCCCTGAATTTCGTGGGTTTCAATATTTATTGAAGACTGTTTTTTATCAATTTTTTCTTGGAAAATTTCTGATTTAATTTCTTCTAAAATCTCCATTTCCTCAGCAATATCAATTGTATAAAGAGTTTGTTCGCAATATCCAATTTCATCTTCTAATTCTTGTTTCAATTCAAGAAGCTTTTCTGATGAGCGTTTTGACTTGTTATAAAGTTTAAAATACTTGTTCGCGTTATCTTTTAGCGTTTTTGTTTCGTCTAATTCTATTGTAATTTCTTGATTTGTTTCCCAATCAGTTAGCGTACAATTGCGCGAATATTCCTTCAAATTATACAAATTTGCCATTATTAAATCACCGTATTTACGGTATTTATCGGCGTTTTTCTCTTTTTGCAATTGACGATTAATTTTATCTAACGAATTTTTTGCTTTTTTCAATCGATGTTGTATATTTATTTTCAATTTTGACTTAAAAACAGACAAAATTTCTTTATTTTGATGATAAGAAAAATAATTATCAATCATATCATTGACAGAGTCTTGTTTTTCGCCATCTAAAAGTTCTGAGAACAAGGAATACTGCGAATAATCAGCACTAATAACAGGTGAAAGCCCTTTCAATTCAAGAAAATCTTTAATTTTTTCAGCGTCTAACCCCTTACACATTTGCGCAAACGGCTTTGAAAATCCGTAAAAATCGTCCGCTAATAAATCATAGTTAATTTGTCCAAAATAGTTCAAAAAATCGCGTTTATTTTGCTTTGGCGGATAGACATACGGCACATTTCCACGCATTTCTCTATCACGACTTTTTTCTGAGCCAACATTATGGGCACATCCGTAAATCATGCCAGATTTTTCGCTATAAAGCGCAATATTAGAGTGTTTTCCCATTAACTCAATTGCAAGACAAAGATTAATTCTTTCAGATAACTCGTTATAGCCTTCAATGTAAATCTCTAAAATTCTTTCATAATGCGGTTGTTCAATGCGAACAATTTTTCCATTTTCAATATATTTTCTAAGCAACATGCAAAACATCGGCGGTTGCTTAGGAATTTTCAAAAATCTCTTTTCTTCATTTTCTTTGCTCATAAAGCAGACATGGTGCAAAGTCGGATTAATATTGATATAGAACTTTTTAGAAATTCCGCCGTTTCTTAAAAGAAAAATAAATTCGCGTCGAGTCGGCTGCTGAATTTTTTGAATTCTTGCACCAGTAAAAAACTCTGAATTTTCTTCAACAAAAGCCTTCAAAGTTAAATTATCAAAATAAATCATAATCTAACCTCTAAGTTTTTCGGCACCCTTTAAATATACAAATTCAGGTTCAAAATTTTCGCCACAATTTACAACAAGCATTACTCGCAAGCACATTGGCAAAGAATTTGGCACATCTAACTCGTGATGACACATCATCGCAGCTTTTTTCCAACCAAAATCAAGACGTGCAAACTTAGCAGGGAATGCAGCGTTCAAGTCGTTTGTTAACGTAAAAAATACGTGCGAAATATCTGCTTCTTCAATATTATTTTTTTCAACAAGCGCAGTCAAAACCTCTAAAGTTGCGTCTTTAATAGCTTCTTCTGTATTTGCATCAACTGTAATTGCGCCTCTTATACCTTTTGAAATCATTTATTTTTTTACTCCGTTATACCAATCTCTTGCTGGCATTTCGCCTTTGCCTTCTGGCTTAACCCTTACTAACAAAAGGCTTCCTTCGCCACAAGCCACCTCAACGCCTTCTTTTGTTGCGTTTATAAATTCCCCCGCAGTACCTTTTCCTGTTTCTACGCGAGTTTCAAGCACTTTAATAATTTTGTCGTTAAACATAAAATAAGCACTTGGGCATTGATAAATACCTCTTACAAGGTTGTGAATTTCTTGTGCCGATTTTGTCCAATCAATTTTACATTCTTCTTTTGTAAGTTTGTTTGCCATACAAACGCCGTCTTCACACTGTTTTTCAGGAGTTATAGTTTTATCAACCAAGCCAACAAGTGTTTTTTCAAGCATTTCAGGTGATTTTTCGCTAACTATATCAAACAACTGAACGCAGTTCAATGTGTCAGTAATTTCAATAGGTTCGCGCATACAAACGTCACCGCAATCCAAACCTAATTCTGTTATCATTGTGCAAATGCCAGTTTCTTTATCACCGTTAATAATCGCGCGTTGCAACGGGTTTGCACCTCTATAACGTGGCAACAACGACGCATGTAAGTTAATTGTTTCGTATTTTGGAATATCCAAAACCTCTTGCGATAAAATTTGACCAAACGCAAAAGTTACAAAGAAATCAGGTTCTAGTTTTTTTAATTCTTCTTGAATTTCAGGTTCTTTTCTAATAGATTTTGGCTGAAACACAGGCAAATTGTGTTCTAATGCACACTGCTTAATAGGCGACATCGTCAATTTATGACCACGTCCAGCAGGTCTATCAGGCTGAGTTACAACCGCCATAACTTCAATTTTATCCGAATTTATTAAATATTCTAACGATTTTTGAGCAATTTTCGGAGTTCCGAAAAATACAACTTTGATTTTATTCTTCATCTTCGTCCTGTTCAACTTCAACTGCTTCAAGAAGTTTTTCGATTTCTTCTTGCAATTCTGGTTCTTCTAATAAATTTTCTACCTCTAAAGCTGGCAAATCGTGTTTTTCCAATTCTTCTTCAGCTTCAAAACGATTGATAGCATGGTCAACAAATAAAACGCCGTCCAAGTGGTCGTTTTCGTGTTGAATACAACGTGCTAAAAGAGTTCCGTCTTTTACGTCTAAAACAAAAGAACGACCTTTTCTATCCATAGCTTTTACCATAATGTCGCTATATCTGCGAACATCTGTAAAGGCTTCAGGAAAACTCAAACAACCTTCTCTGCTAATTGTTGCGCCTGATTTTTTTATGATTTTAGGGTTAATAAATACAATCGGATTTAAAGGTTCGTTGCCAGTAGAAACATCCACAACAAAAACTCTATAACCTTCACCAATTTGAGGTGCAGCCAAGCCAACACCGTTGTTTGCATACATTGTATCCAATAAATCTGTTACCAAATCTTGAATTTTTCTTGAAACTTTATGAACGTCCTTAGCTTTTCCTCTTAAAAATTCATCGCCAAAACGTAAAATTTTTCTAACTGCCATATAATTAACCCCTATTTTTTCGTGTTTTCTTTATTATATCACAGATTAAATATTTAACAAAATCAAGATATTATTGAAATTCAGAGGATATTGTAAAGATATGTAACAAAAATCCACATGTCTGAAATCCGACCTTTCAAAAATACTTTATATAAGTACGAGAGAATTAAACGAGAGTTAATTCAAAACGAGTTTTTTTAACAAACACACACACTACACACTAACCTACCACACACTAACCTTCTACACGAGGAATTACAAAAAAAATTCCAGACCACTTGTTTAAGTGGTTTTTTTTTGCGCGAAATTAGTCTTTGACTAATTTCGCGCAAATTTTTAACACTAGATTTTGGATTGCTTCGCTTTGCTCGCAATAACATAATAACAGGCGGTTGGGATAAAATCCCAACCGCCTGTTTGTTTGTATTTACCTTATCAATCAAATTACATTACAGATGCTTTTTCTTCGTCTGTTACGCCTTTGATTGTTAAGTTTACTCTGCCTTTGTCGTCGATTTTGATAATCTTAACAACAACTTCATCGCCTACGTTTACGTGTGGTTCAATAGTTTCAATTCTTTCTTTGCAGATTTGTGAAATGTGAACCATACCGTCTTTACCGCCACCTAATTCAACGAATGCGCCGATAGGAATGATTCTTACAACTTTACCCTTCATAACCATACCAACTTCTGGTTTGAATGTAAGATGTTTAATCATATTGATAGCGATTTTAGCACCTTCTTGGTCGTTTGAAGTGATTGTTACAAGACCTGAGTCTTGAATATCAATTTCAGCGCCTGAAGCATCAATAATAGCACGGATTTGCTTACCACCAGGTCCGATAACTGTTCCGATATCTTCTGTCGGAATAGTCATTGTTGTAATGCTTGGTGCGTATGGTGATAATTCCTTAGCTGGTTCAGTGATTACTTCTCTCATTTTGCCTAAGATGTGTAATCTACCTTCTTTAGCTTGGTATAAGGCTTTTCTCAAAGTTTCGTTTGGAATACCTTTTGCTTTCATATCCATTTGCAATGCAGTGATACCGTCATCGTTACCTGTAACTTTGAAGTCCATATCACCTAAGAAGTCTTCAATACCTTGAATATCTGTTAATACAACTGGTTCGTGGTCAGGTTCTGTAATCATACCCATTGCAACACCACCAATCATACATTTAACAGGAACACCAGCATTCATTAAAGCCATTGATGAACCGCAAGTTGAAGCCATTGAAGTTGAACCATTTGATTCTAGTACGTCAGAAGTTACTCTGATTGTGTAACCAAATTCTTCTTGACTTGGAAGAGCAGGAACGTTAGCTCTTTCAGCTAAGTTACCGTGACCAACTTCACGACGACCTGGACCTCTTAGTGCTTTAACTTCACCAACTGAGAAACCAGGGAAGATATATTTGTGCATGTATGTTTTTTCAGTTTGAGGATCAACACCGTCAAGCTCTTGTTTCATACCAGGGCCAGCAAGTGTTGCAACTGATAGAACTTGAGTTTGACCTCTTGTGAATACTGCAGAACCGTGAGCTCTAGGGATAACACCAACTTCGCACCAGATTGGACGAACTTCGTGAGGGTTTCTACCGTCAGCTCTAACACCTTCGTTAACAATCATAGCACGCATAACTTTCTTTTCTGCAGCTTTGAATTCTTCAGCGATAAAGTCGATGCCAGTTTCTTCCATCATTACATGGATTGGGTGATCTTCTGGTAAAGCTTCGATTCTTTCTTTAACTAATTTTTTAGCTTCTTCCAATTTGTTTTGTCTGTAAGCTCTGTCGAAGTTGTGGTAAGCATCGTGAATCATGTCGCCTGCAACTTCTTGGATAATATTTTTAATTTCAGTTGTGTCATAAGGGTTAACGAATTCTTCTTTAACGATGCCACATTCTTGAGCGAAAGCAACTTGAGCTTCGCATTGTTTTCTAATTTCGATTTGAGCAAATTCAACAGCATTCATGATATCGTCTTCTGTAACGAATTTGCAACCAGCTTCAACCATGATAACTGAATCGTGAGTACCAGCAACTACGATATCTAAGTCTGATTTATCAGCTTCTTGGTGAGTTGGGTTAGCAATAAAGTTGCCGTTTTCATCTCTACCAACTCTTACTGCACCGATAGGACCTTCGAATGGAGCGCCTGATAACATCAATGCGTAAGATGCACCTAACATTGTTAATGTGTCAGGTTGGTTTACTTGGTCATAGCTGAATAATTGACCTACGATTTGAATATCATTTCTATATCCTTTTGGGAATAGAGGTCTGATAGGTCTGTCAATTAATCTTGAAATCAAGATAGCTTTATCGCTAGCTTTTCCTTCTGAACGGTTGTAACCACCTGGGATACGACCGATTGATGACATTCTTTCCTCATAGTCGATTAACAATGGGAAGAAGTCAATACCTACTCGAGGTTCTTTGCTAACACAGCAGTGAACGAATACCATTGTATCTCCACATCTAACTGTAACTGATGATGTTGCAGAGTTAGCGTATTTGCCTGTTTCGATTTCAACAACTTTTCCGCCAATTTCTAACTGCGTTTTCTTTGAATCTACCATTTTTCCTTCTTTTCTGGGCGACGTCTTTCTGCCCGTTTTCTACTTTTCTTTTCTTTATGTTTTTAATTATATCGTAAACATAAATTTTTACCAAAATATTAAGAGATTTAGGCATTTTCTTAAAAATGTGATACAATTAGTTTATGTTTGAAGAAATTGATGACTCAAGAATAGAAGAATTAAAGCAACGAACTCGCGATGTTTTAGACAGAACGACGCTTTACCAATACAAAGGTACAGTATCAAAGCTTCTTGGTTTGACCGTAGAGGTTAAACTTCCAGGGCTGAAAATCGGCGATTTGTGTTACATTGAAACAAATACTGGCGAAAAAAAGCCAGCAGAGGTTGCAGCATTTAAAGGTGAAGTTGCTCAATTGTTACTTTTACTTGACGGAAACGGCATCGGACAAGGTTGTTTAGTTTCTTCAACAGGTCAACCAATTACGATTCCAGTTGGCGACTTTTTGCTTGGAAGATTAATCGACCCTATGGGAAATCCAATGGACGGACGACCTTTACCACTAGAGCATGCTCAATGGCGTAACATTGAAGGTCCTCCTCCAGGGCCGTTTGAACGTCCGATTATTACAGAGATGTTCTCAACTGGGGTAAGAGCCATAGACTCTTGTTTGACCTTCGGTTGCGGACAACGTATGGGTTTATTCGCAGGTTCTGGGGTAGGTAAATCAACTCTTTTGGGTATGATTGCCAGAAATTCCGACGCAGATGTTAACGTTGTTGCACTAATCGGCGAACGTGGTCGTGAGGTTAAAGAGTTTATTGAAGATGCTTTGGGCGAAGAAGGTATGAAAAAATCAGTGCTTGTCTGCGCAACTGGTGACCAACCGCCTTTAATCCGTCAAAAATGTTTACTTGCCGCAACTGCGGTTTGCGAATACTTCAGAGATCAAGGTAAAAAAGTTTTCTTAATGACCGATACTGTTACACGTTGTGCAATGGCTGGTCGTGAAGTAGGTCTATCACTTGGTGAGCCACCTACAATGAAGGGTTATCCACCTTCAATTTTCTCTTGGTTACAAAAAGTTCTTGAAAGAGCAGGTAACAGCCCAAAAGGTTCTATTACTGCGTTTTACACAGTATTGATGGAAGGGGACGACATCAACGACCCAATCGTAGATACAGTGCGTGGTATTACGGACGGTCACATTTTCTTGTCAAGAAAAGTTGCCGAAGCCAACCACTACCCTGCGATTGACGTTTTGGGTAGTATCTCCCGTTTGATGAGTGCTATCGCAACTCCTGAGCATAAAGAAGCAGCAGGTAAAATGCGTAAGCTTCTTGCTCTATACCGTGAAAACAAGGATTTGATTGATGTAGGTATGTATCAACAAGGTTCAAACCCTAGCCTTGATGTTGCAATCGAGATGATGCCTCAAATTAACGCCTTTTTGCAACAAAGAACAACCGATATCGTTAGTATGGATACAACAATTAGTACATTGATTGAATTAATGTCAAATGTAAATGTTTAGGTTATAATTAATTTATGAAAAAAATCGTTTTATTATTTTTAATCGCACTACTATTTGCACCTGCATCATTCGCAAGTGACAACTACATCGCATACGCAGACAAAAGTTCTGCTAAAACAAGCGCTAAACAAGAACAAGCGCTTGAAAAAGAAGTTAAATATACTTTGCGTAAGCTTATTTTTTACACAAACACATATAAAAAAGAAAATTTGGAAGCCTTATACGCAGACAATTACATCAACGCAGACGGTTTTAACAAGAAAATTTACTTTGAACTTGTAGAAAAAACTTGGGGCTTATACCCTGATATCAAATATTCTATGGATATCAAGGATGTTAAAATCATCGGAAACACTGCGATTGCTTACGTTGATGAATTTGCAACTGCCTCAACAAGCGAAAACGTTGAAGAAACTTCTATAAAAGGAAAACTAAAAAGCTTTTCAGAATGTATTTATTATCTTGAAAAAGTAGGTGATAACTGGCTTATCACATCAGACAACATAATCGACGAAAAAACCTCTCTAACTTACGGCGAAGCTAACGATTTGGACGTAGAACTTATTGTTCCTCAGCTTGTTAATAGCAACAAGGAATACACTGCAAGCTTAAAAATAAATGTTCCAGACAAAAATATGTTTGTAATTGCGTCAATCGGGCAAGAACAAATTACATATCCGCAAGTTAATTCAGAAGAAGTTTTCAGAAAACTTCCTGAAAGCGGTATTTTAGAACGTGTTTTCAAAGCGAACAAAAATAACTTTAACGAATACACAGTTGCATCTCTTGGTATTACAAGAGCAAAGGTGGCTGAAAAGGACAAGAAAAAGGAAATTAAGCTAGTTATAACTGGTTTAGGATATATTATCACTAGAACTAACGTTATTCCGCAAAAAGATTTTTCAAAGGTGAAAACTAATGAGCAAAAAGAAACAACCGCAAAAATTATGGACTAAAATACTATTCTTATTCACAACTTTTATCCTGTTTGTGGTTGTAAACTGCTATTTTTCGGATTTAATAATCCACCAAATTCAATCAGGGCTTGCTCTTAACAACGAATTTATTTCGCTAAGTTACACCCAAAACACTGGTGCAGCGTTTAGCATCTTGCACAATTACCCATTTTTATTAATCGCACTATCCGTAATTGCGCTTGTATTCTTGTTCTCATACATAATAAGACACGCTGGCACAATGTCTTATTACGGAATTTTTTGGCTTTCTCTTATGATGTCAGGAATCTTCTGTAACTTGTTTGAAAGAGTACAATTGGGCTATGTTAGAGATTTCTTCAATCTAAATTTTATCGATTTTCCAATCTTTAACATTTCTGATTTATCAATAAATATAGGCGTTATAGCCATAATTATATTACTAATTAAAAGAGCGCAATTAAAACAATTATGAAATTTATAATCGACGAAAACGACGAAAATATCAGACTTGACAACTATCTTGCGACGTTAATTCAAGATATTTCTCGTTCTAAGCTTCAATCTGCAATCAAAAACGGAAATGTGCTTATCAATGGCGAAGTTAAAAAGCCTTCCCACAAATTGCACGACGGGGATATTATTGAATTTGAACCACAAGAGATTGAAGAAGTTAAAATTGAGCCACAAAATATTCCACTTGATATTGTTTACGAGGATGAAAATATGCTTGTTGTGAACAAACCTTCTGGAATGTTAACTCACCCTACAACAATTGAACGTGAAAACACGCTAGTGAACGCTCTTTTATACAAATATGGTGAGAATTTATCAGACATAAATGGTGAATTTAGACGTGGAATTTTACACCGCTTAGACCGCAATACGTCTGGACTTTTAATGGTTGCAAAAAACAACAAGGCACACGAATTTTTAACTCAGCAAATTAAGACAAAAACTGCCGTAAGAAGTTATTTGGCAGTTGTAAAAGGTTCTGTAAAAGACGAAGAAGGCGTTATCAACTTGCCAATTGGCAGACACCCAACTCAACCGCACAAAATGGCAGTCGTTGAAGGCGGAAAGCCTAGCATAACTGAATACAAAGTTCTTGAAAGATTTAAAAACGCAACCTACGTTGAGCTTACTCTAAAAACTGGCAGAACGCACCAAATAAGGGTTCACATGAGCCATTTTAGAACTCCTGTTTACAACGACTCTCTTTACGGTGCGCGTCCAGAAAAATGCAAGACACAAGAACAAGTTCTTCAAGCGTACAAGTTAGAGTTTACAAAACCGTTTGGTGATGAGATAATCAAGTTACAAATTGAACCTGATGAAAAAATTCAGAAAGTATTAAAGTATCTAAGGAGTCAAAAATGATTATATTTTTAAGATTAATTTCAATATTATTTTTAGTAGCACTAGCATATTTTTGCTACCAATTCAAGCAACCCCACATCGCAGTTTTAACTTGTTGCGGGTTCATCACAGGAGTTTTATTTTTACTATCATACATGCTTGATATTTCAAGAAAATTAAAAGCTTACAAAAGAGAATTAGAAAAAAATTCAATCTCATCTGATGAAAGCGATTCAAAAGTTAAAGTTCTTGAATCTAAAATTGAAGTTCTTGAAAAAGCTTTGAAAGACGCGTTGAATAAGTAAAGTTTAGCTGAATGGCTTAACGGCTGAATGGCTGAATGGTTACGTCATGCTGAAGCGTTAAATGTACAAATTTGTAGTTTAAAGTTCTATGTTCAGCATCTTGTTTAATATCAAAACTTGTGGGAGATACCGCAACAAGTGCGGTATGACACGTTTTTTCGCGCAAAAAAAACCTGAGAATTTCTTCTCAGGTAATAATGCCATAGTATGTACTAATTGAAAAGCCTTTTTTCACTTACCGTACCTTCCAAAAACAAGTCTTTTTCAAAACCTTTTTTAGTTTCAATCAATACATATCTACCACAGTAAACAGTTCTTCGGTCTGCCAAAAGGCAGACCTAGAACTATTAAATCTAATCATCACTATACTAAGTTCAAAGCGATTGATGGAGCTTGGTTTGCAGTTGCTAACAAGCTTGCTGATGTTTGTTGAAGAATTTGTTGTTTTACATAATTTGAAGATTCTTCAGCGATATCTGCGTCTTTAATCAATGAACTTGCAGAAGTTAAGTTTGTTTGCATAACTTGAGCTGAATCCATAGCTGATGTAATAGCAGCTTGAACACCACCGATTTGAGTCTTACGGTCAGTAATTGTAGCGATTGCACTATCTACACTAGATAAGAATGTACGAGCTGAACTGTCATCTGTGAAATCAGTGAATGTTCCACCTAATAGAGCTGATGCAGTTGCTTTTGCAAACAAATCTTTTGATACTGTAATTTGTTCGCTTTCAGTACTTGTAATACCAACTTGAAGAACGATGTTGTTTTTAACGCCACCATCTGCATCTTCACCTGCAAGAACTTTTTTACCGTTGAAGTCTGTTGAATTAGCTACACGAGTAATTTCATCAAGTCTTGCTTTGATTTCAGTGTTGATTGCTTTTAAAGCATCTGAACCATAAGTACCGTTTGCTGCTTGTTCTGTCAAATCTCTGATACGTACTAAGTTGTCAGAAATTGTTGACATAACACCTTCAGTTGTGTCTAACAATGAAGCGCCCATTTGAGCATTGTTTTGAGCTACTTTTAATGAACTTACTTTGTAATCTAAGTTTGAAGATACTGCTAAACCAGCTGCATCATCTTTTGATGAGTTGATTTTTAAACCAGTTGACATGCGTTCCATTGCAGTGTTCATTTTGCTTGTAGCACCGTTTAATGCTTTTTGTGCTGTTAGTGATGGGATGTTTGTGTTTACTGTAATTGCCATAATTTGATCTCCTTTCAAATACACAACTTCCAAATCCGTCGGAAGTTTTTTATAGTTGTTTTCCTTTCACTTTCTTATAATATCCTCTTTTTGGAGGAAAAAATATTGTAATTAAGTTAGAGATTTCTCATACTTAAGTAGGAAATTTCAACTTTTGATTGAAGATTATGGCTTTTTGTCAATGTACAATTTGTTTTTTATTGTTTAGGCATGGAGTTCCGATTTTATTCAGAACTCACACGCCTTATATAATCAATCCCTATTCTATACTAGGTTTAAAGCGATTGATGGTGCTTGGTTTGCAGTTGCTAACAAGCTTGCTGATGTTTGTTGAAGAATTTGTTGTTTAATGTAGTTTGATGATTCTTCAGCAATATCTGCGTCTTTGATTAATGAACTTGCTGATGTTAAGTTTGTTTCCATTACACCTGCGGCATTCATTGCAGAGATAATTCTTTGTTGTCTGCCACCGATTTTTGTTGTTCTATCTGTAACATCTGCAATTGCATTGTCAATATCTGTTAAGAATGCACGAGCATGTTCATCTGTATCATATACATTATCTAAATCACCTGCTTTTGTACCAATTAATGCTGATGCAGTTGCTTTAGAGAAAATATCATTTTCAATTTCGATTGTACTTGTATCTTCATCTGATGTAATACCTACTTGCAATTTAATACCAGCTTGAATACTACCGTCAAATAAGATTTTGCCGTTGAATTCTGAAGAATTTGCCAATCTTGTAATTTCATCTAAACGAGCTGAAACTTCTGTTTTGATTGCAGTCATTGCGTCTGAACCGTAAGTTCCGTTTGCTGCTTGTTCTGTCAAATCTCTGATACGTACCAAGTTATCGTTCATTACTGTTAATACACCTTCAGCAGTGTCTAACATTGATGCACCCATTTGACCATTGTCTTGTGCTACGTTTAATGATGATACTTTATAATCTAATTTTGATGATACCGCCATACCAGCTGCGTCGTCTTTTGATGAGTTAATTTTTAAACCAGTTGACATACGTTCCATTGCTGTGTTCATTTTTGTTGTTGCGTTGTTCAATGATTTTTGAGCTGTTAATGATGGGATGTTTGTGTTTACTGTAATTGCCATAGTTTTGATCTCCTTTCAATTAGTACCTATGTATTTTCATACTATGTGTTTCCTTACATATATAGTATCGGGATATTAAATCCTTTCTTTATATTTCTTTAGTTTGAACTTTCTCATACTTTAGTTGGAAATATTAAAGTATTTTTTTTAAGCATGTAATTTAGCATGTCGTGCCTCATGCTATTTGGCATGTTTATACCAAGTTCAATGCAATCGATGGGGCTTGGTTAGCAGTTGCTAACAAGCTTGCTGATGTTTGTTGAAGAATTTGTTGTTTAATGTAGTTTGATGATTCTTCAGCAATATCTGCGTCTTTGATTAATGAACTTGCTGCGGTTAAATTTGTTTCCATTACACCTGCGGCGTTCATTGCTGAAATAATTCTTTGTTGTCTGCCACCAATTTTTGTTGTTCTATCTGTAACATCTGCAATTGCTTTATCAATATCTGTTAAAAATGCACGAGCATTTTCATCTTTATCATATACATTATCCAAATCGCTTGCTTTTGTACCAATTAATGCTGATGCAGTTGCTTTAGTGAATATATCGTGTTCAATTTCAATTGTACTTGTATCTTCATCTGATGTAATACCTACTTGTAATTTAATACCTGCATTAATACTACCGTCAAATAAGATTCTACCGTTGAATTCTGAAGAATTTGCTAATCTTGTAATTTCATTAAGTCTTGCACCAACTTCTGTTTTAATAGCAGTCAATGCATCTGTACCGTAAGTTCCGTTTGCTGCTTGTTCAGTTAAATCTCTTACACGTACCAAGTTATCACTGATAACACCTAAAACACCTTCCGCAGTGTCTAACATTGATGCGCCCATTTGACCGTTATCTTGAGCAACGTTTAATGATGATACTTTATAATCTAATTTTGATGATACTGCCATGCCAGCTGCGTCGTCTTTTGATGAGTTAATTTTCAAACCTGTTGACATACGTTCCATTGCAGTGTTCATTCTTGTTGTTGCGTTGTTCAATGATTTTTGAGCAGTCAAAGACGGAATATTAGTGTTTACAGTAATAGCCATAGTTTTGATATCCTTTCAATTAGTACCTATGATTTTTTAAATATGTGTTTCCTTACACACATTCTTATTATCGGGATATCTAGTCAACACTTTATATTTCTTTAGTTTGAACTTTCTTATACTTTAGTTGGAAGTTTTATTTTTTAACATTCTTAAATTAACTGCAAGGCAATGCTTGGGGCTTGGTTGGCGGTTGCAAGAAGGGTTGATGTCGTTTGTTGAAGTATCTGACTTCGAATATAATTGCTACTTTCTTCGGCTATATCAGCGTCTTTAATTAAAGAGTTTGACGCCGTAAGCGCAGTAATATGCGTATCTTGAAACTCCATAGAACTTTCAAGCCTATTCTGAACCGCGCCAATTTCCGTCATCTTGTTCGTAACCTTCGCTATCATTGCGTCTATTTTGTCCAAAGATTTTCGCGAAGTGTCATCATTTTTCAATAAAACATTAAATACACCTAAACTAAATCCAGTATCTACGTCTATAACTGAGTTTTTATCATTATTTATTCCAACTTGAAGGCTAGTTTTAATTTCAATCTTTTCGATTTTATCATCAATAACTAAATTTTTGTTATCCTTTATCTGCTCATCTGTATATGGCAACCCAATTGGTTGAACGCTTTCTCCATTAATAGATGAATTATATTCATTATTACTTAAATTGTTTCTATTTGAAGATGCGCCAATTAAAGCACAACCTTTTTGCAATAATTTTACGGTTGTTTTTGAATCCGATATAAATGAATTAGAACTGCCAAAATCAGCACCTAATAAACCGCCTGTATTTACCTGACCACTAACAGTACCACTTGTATAACAACTTGTAATTTTTCCTCTATTAGCTCCTAATAGACCGCCTACATGCTGAGTCCCTTTTACGTCACCAATAAAACTTGAATTTTTTATTTCATTTGAATTACTATAACCGACAAGACCTCCAACCTGACCATTACCTTTTACAGAACCATTTGCATGACAATTTTCAATTTTTGCACTAGATTGTCCAACTAAAGCGCCTACATCACTATTTCCTACAATATTAGCATTTTCTAAATTAATATTTTTTAACGTACCACTTGAACTTTTAAAAAAGCCTTGTTGGCTTGCAGTTGAAGAATTTAGTTTTAAATTCTCAATTTTATTATCATTTCCGTCAAAAATCCCATAAAAGTTTTTTATTGGATTCCAATTTGAACCATTACCATCAAGGTTTCCAAGTTCATTCAAATCGATATCATTAGTCAAAACAAAAGTTCTACCTACTGATAACGTTTCATCTGAATTTAGCATACTAGCAAGATTTTTTAGTTCCAGTGCAGATGAAATACCAATTATTTCTGATTTATCAACTTTACTTAAATCAGTTATTTCACTCATTGATACTGTTGGCGCAGTATAAGTTTGTTCTTCTTCGCCGAGGATTTTTCTTCCATTGAATTCTGTTGTGTTTTTGATACGGAAGATTTCGTCTGTTAGTGCGTCAACTTCTGTTTGCATGGCTTTTCGTTCATCTTCACCATAAGTGCCATTCGCTGATTGCTCAGCTAAATCTCGCATGCGTTGCAACATGTTTTTGATATTCGAAAGTGAGCCACTCGCAGTTTCCAACATTGATTGACCCATTTGTGTATTATTTTTTGCAACCTTATAACTTGATGTCTTATAATCAAGGTTCGTAGATATAGCAAGACCTGCCGCATCATCTTTGGAAGAATTTATGCGGTAGCCAGTACTTAGTCGTTGCAGAGCTTTGTTCATATTGTTTGTTGCCTTCAACAAACTTCTCTGCGTTATCATCGAAGGCATATTGGTGTTAACTGTTATCAATCAGCACCTGCCTTTCCGTAATAATCAAATATTTTTATAATTCGCAAGTTACATAATGTCATACCGCATGAGAGTAACGAATTGCGGTATCTTTTTATTTTCTCAAAGATCCCGCAATGCACTTCGTTTATGCGGGATGACAAGGCTTGTATGCCTTCACTCACGCATTCGTTTAAAGTCGCATTACTACTAGGTTTTACCCCCCCCCGACGCGCAAACGCAGTAATAGCTTGGCGTAGTATCTTCACTACATCGCAAGCATAAATATTCAAATTTTGCGCCGTTTTAAACATCTTTTCTTAATACCAAAATATATATACCATGGCGGAAGATATTAGCTTCCAATATTAATTTAAACCATGTTTAAGTCAATTTGTATTAAACAAAAGTTAGAAATTTTTCATACTTTGGTTTGAAAAGTTTTCAACAAACAAAAAAGTGGGGCATGCTTGAATCAAGCATGCCCCACTTCGTGAAATTATAAACTAATTAAATTAGTCTTTTCTTTCTGGAATTCTCATAGCGTAGAATGTTCTCCATACGAACACTAAAGCTACAAGTAAGAATACAACACCAACTACAGGAGCGTATTTTTGGAATGAAGGGTTAATTGCAATTTCCATTGCTAATAAACCGAACAATGTAGTGAACTTGATGATTGGGTTCATAGCTACTGAAGAAGTATCTTTGAATGGATCCCCAACTGTATCACCAACAACTGTTGCATCGTGTAACGGTGTTCCTTTTTCAGCTAAGTCAACTTCAACAATTTTCTTAGCATTATCCCAACAACCACCTGCGTTAGCCATGAATACTGCTTGGAATAAACCAAATACAGCGATTGCGATTAAGTAGCTTACGAAGAATGATACTGGGTGAAGGTTTTCACCTAAAGGAGCTGATAAGAATGCTAATGCTAAAGCGAATGAGAACAATGCAATGAAGATGTTCCACATACCTTTTTGAGCATATTGAGTACAAATCTTAACAACTTCTTTTGAGTTTTGAATATTAGCTGATTGTTCATCAGAGTCTAATTTAATATGTTGTCTGATATATTCTACTGCAGAATATGCACCAGTTGTAACTGCTTGCATAGATGCACCAGAGAACCAGTAAATAACAGCACCACCAGCAATGAAGCCAAGTAATGTGTATGGGTTCAACATATTTAAAATCATTTCAGGTTGGATACCTAAAACGTTTTGGATAACTAAGATTAATGAGAAAATCATAGTTGTAGCACCAACAACAGCTGTACCAATTAATACTGGTTTAGAAGTTGCTTTGAATGTGTTACCTGCACCATCATTTTCTTCTAAGAATTTCTTAGCATTGTCAAAGTCAGGTTTGAAATTGTATTGTTTTTCAATTTCTTCGCCAACGTTTGGAATAGATTCAATCAATGATAATTCATATACTGATTGAGCATTATCTGTTACAGGACCGTAAGAGTCAACAGCGATTGTAACAGGACCCATTCCTAAGAAACCAAATGCTACTAAACCAAATGCGAATACAGATGGATAAACCATTGTAGCTTCAGGAATGAATAAGCTTGCTGCATAAGCTAAGCCCATTAATAATACGATAACTGCACCAATCCAAAAACCAGAGAAGTTACCAGAAACAATACCTGAAAGGATTGTTAATGAAGCACCACCTTCACGAGAAGCTGTTACAACTTCTTTAGTATGTAAAGCTTGTGGAGAAGTGAATTTTTTAGTAGCTTCTGGAATTAATGCTGCACCAATTGTACCGCAAGAAATGATTGTAGATAATACTAACCATAAGTTGCCACCCATTGGAGCTAATAACATATAGCTTACGCCATAAGTCATGATGATTGATAGGATTGATGTAATCCATACTAAGTTTGTTAAAGGTTGTTCGAAATCGAACTTAGCAGCTTTAGCTGCGTATACTTTTGTGAATAAACCGTTAATCCAATAAGCAACGATTGAAGTAACAATCATTAAGAATCTCATTGTGAAAATCCAAGCCAATAATTGACATTGGTTAACGTCACCTTTAACAGCTAATAAGATGAATGAAACAAGAGCAACACCAGTTACACCGTAAGTTTCAAAACCGTCAGCTGTAGGTCCAATAGAGTCACCAGCGTTGTCACCAGTACAGTCAGCGATAACACCAGGGTTTCTTGGATCGTCTTCTTTAATACCAAATTGAATTTTCATTAAGTCTGAACCGATGTCAGCAATCTTAGTGAAGATACCACCAGCTACACGAAGAGCTGAAGCACCTAAAGATTCACCGATTGCGAAACCGATGAAGCAAGCACCTGCGATGTTACCAGGTACAAATAATAAAATTACTAGCATCAAAATCAATTCGATAGATACTAGTACAACACCGATTGACATACCAGCTTTTAAAGGTAAGTTTAAGATGTTTAAAGGATTACCTTTTAATGCTGTGAATGCTGTTCTTGAGTTAGCTAATGTGTTCATTCTGATACCGAACCAAGCTACTGCATAAGAACCTAAAATACCGATTACAGAAAAAGCTAAAATGATTGCTACGCCTTGCCAACCCATTTTAGCCAATCCGCCAAAGTAAAATGCAATACATAAACCGATTAGAATTTCTAATGCGATTAAGAATTTACCTTGTTGAATCAAGTAAGTTTTACATGTTTCAAAAATTGTGTTACCAACATTTGCCATACATTCGTGAACTTCGATTTTTTTAACTTGCGCAAACGCAATTAAACCGAAAATCAAGCCTAGAACTGAAACAGCAATACCAATTAATAGTAATGTGTGTCCTAAAGGATAATGTGTAGCGATGTTTGGAACTACCAAATCTGCTTCACTTGCAAACGCAGGAGCAGACAACATCAACAATGAAAGCAACGATGCCATCAATGTTTTTGAAGCTCTTTTTTCCATTTTTTCTCCTTCACTAAAAAAAAGTTATAAAAAATATTAATATCCAAGTTCATTCTTGCATAAAAAATTTTTTTTGCAACGATTGTAAACTTTTTTTACAAAAAATTCATCCATTTACATTAGAGCTCGAATTAGTGTAAATAGTACATTATAAACTATTGTAAACTTTTTATCCATGCCCTAACAAAAAATTTTTTTACGGGTATTATAACAATTGTAAGTGGAACTAAATTTAGTGTGTATTAAGCTATGATTTTAAGAAACATTGAAACTACTGCACCGTCAGTAAAATCAATTCAAAACGGGGAACACAAAGTAAATAATTCAACAGTAACTTCTGGACAACCAGAGGTTAAAACAAGTGATGACAGAAAAGGTTCGCAAGCTCTATCTAATTACTTTAGAGCAGACCAAATGATTGCGTTTAAAGGTCACGCTTGTTCTAAATCAGATTTTAAAGTAAAACGTGAAGAAGGTATTCCTTGTGCTTGTTGTGGTCGTATGATGATGACAAACAAAGGAGTTCAAGCTTTTGAATCAAAAGCAGTTAACGCTAATGGCGAATACTTGCAAAACCTTCTTAATGCAAATATGGAATATTTTAGAGGAACTGAAAAGGCAGTTGTAAACTTCTTAGTAAAAGCTTCTAAAGAACATCCAAAACTTTCAATGAGTGGTTTGTTAACTCATTACACACCTAGCGCAAAAGTTTTGCTTGAAGATGAACAAAAAAATGTAATGAAGGAAATTACTGAAAAAGCTTCAGTTTTAGGCAAAGATAATGCAGTAGAAAAATGTGTTAATAAAGCATTAAAAGATATTGATTCAAGCAACAACGTTAAGCACTTCCAAAGAAAACCTTTCTTAGCTGAAATGGTTAACGTAACTAAAGGTTTAAAAGATAAAGAATTAGCAGGTCAATTACTTGATATTGCGGTTAAATTACCAATGTCAGAAAACTCAATTGAAGCATTTATCGTTAAATATGGTCATGGTGACAAAGACGATAAACAAATTGCTCACAGATTGGCACAAACCGCAGTTTCTACTGCTGAACATATCCACCCAGACACTTTAGGTGGTCCAGACCATACTTCTAACTACGTTGCAGAATGTGGAGATTGTAACTCTAAACGTGGTCACATGCCGTTAGAAGAATGGATGCAAAACTTCCCTAACATGCCAAGAAGCGTTCAAAGAAACATTGATGAAGTTACTGAACGTATTATCAATGGCAACTTGGGAGACAAATACGATGATTATCCAGTTGATATCCAAGCAACAATGGAGAGAGAAACTGGCGGTATAATTAAATTAAAGGTTAAAAATCCTGAGGAAATCGACAAAGCTCGTGAAGAACGCGGTTTACCAAAGCCACAACCTCAGCCTGAGCATAGATAGTTAAAAAAAAGTGTTTAACATATCTACACATTATAGTATTTAAAAAATATTTAGTATTATAATTATATATATAAACACGATGGTCTTATAAATATAAAAATCACAATTCAATTAAAAAATATAGGTTAGGTCTCAAAAATGAAAATTCAAAGAATTTCTGCAGTAATGCCTGCAGCAAAAGCAAATCCAATTCAACAAACACAACAAGCTCAAGCTAGCAAAAATGTAACAAATCCTTTTGAAAACAATTCTTCAAGAGCATCTCAAATTGCTAGAAACTATTTTATGGGTTCACAAATGGTTAACCCAGCATTCACTGGCTTCCCTTGTAGCACTTCAAACTTCAAAGTAAAAGAACTTGAAGATATGCCTTGCACATGTTGCGGTCGTCCAATGATGACAAATAAACAAATCGACCAATTTACACTTAAAGCTGGTAGAGCTGCTGGTGCTGAATTAAACAATATTTTAGAAGAACACATGCCTTACTTCAGAGCTGAAGAAAAAGCTATTGTTCACTACATTCAAAAACAACTTAAAGATATGCCAGATTCATCTTTAACAACTGCAATTTCAAGAACAAATCCTGATCCTGCACAAATTTTAAAAGATGAACAAATTGATGTTTTAAAAAGAACAAGCGCAAAATCAAAAGAATTATTAGGTGACAAAAATATCATCCAAAATCTTTGCGATAGAGAATTAGCAAAATCATTTGGCGTTTCAAACTCTAAAGACAGACGTCCACAAAGAGGCGCTTTTGGTTCATTTAACAGAACTGAATTTTTAAACAACATCGTTGAAGCAGAAAAGAAAGGTGTTGAACACAAAAACATTCACCAAATCTTAGACGTAGCAGTTCAATTACCAGAATCTACAAAAATCATCGGCAAAATGCTAGATGATTACGGTCACGGTTCTGACGTAAGATTTGCAAAAAGATTAATCCAAAAAGCAGTTGTTACTGCTGAACACATCCACCCAAAATCAAAAGGTGGTCCTAACGCAACAAACAACTACATGGGCGAATGCCAAGAATGTAACGGTTCTCGTGGCAACATGTCTTATGACGAATGGATGAAAAGATATCCAAACATGCCAGATAACATCCAAGTTAATGCTGATGCAGTAACAGAAGAAATTATCAAAGGTAAAATCGGTGGTAACTATGACGATTATCCTGTAGATTTAAAAGATGCAGTTGAAAGAGAAACAAACGGTAAAGTTGTTTTAACTGTTAAAAATCCAGAAGAAATCGACAAAGCTCGTGAAGAACGTGGTTTACCAAAACCAACTGCAGACTTGAAAGAAAAAAGCAACGCTGCAAACGGTTACCAAGGTTCTTACAAAGGAAACCCTGAATTAGATGCAGCTATGGGTACAAAAAGAGGTCCTAAATCAGAAAAAACTGAAAAATCAGAATCAACTGACAGACCTGCTAAAACTGGTAAATCAGGTAAATCTAAGAAAAAAGGTAAAAAACACATTATGCGTGACTTCAACGAATTAGCTCAAGCTCAACAACAAGCTCAAGATGCTAAAGAAGTTGCATAATAGAGATTAGATAGATTTAGCGGGCGGTTTGCAAAATGCAAACCGCCCGCTTTTTAATGCTTTTTATTTTATATTTATTGCTTTTTCAAATATGTTAAAGTCTTATCTCCATATTTTTTTTGCTTAATTATTTCGTATCCTGAGAAATCAACCTCTGTTGTGTGTTCTAAAATAACGATATTACAATCTGGAAGAACTGAAAGCGCCTGTTCATAAACTCCTGAATAGTAAGGTGGGTCAATATAAATCACATCAAAATATTCTTGCGGAATAACCTTTAAACTATCTCCTTTTAAAATATTTGGTTTGATTTTTAGAGATTTATAGTTATTCAACAAAACATTATAGACCTTGTTGTTTTTTTCAATAGCAACAACTCGTTCAAACCCTCTTGATATAGCTTCAAGCCCCATTATGCCTGAACCTGCAAACATATCTAAAAAGCTTGCGCCCTCAAAATCAATCAAGGCTTGTAAGGTGTTAAATACTGCCATTCTAACCTTTGATAAAGTCGGGCGAGTTATTGTTTCATCAGGTGCGACAACCTTTTGACCTTTAAATTTTCCTGCCGTAATGTTCATTTTTACCTTCCATTAATCGCAAAATAAACATCTTTTAAACGTTTTTTGCTGATGTGCGTATATAATTGAGTTGTTGCAACGTCACTGTGACCCAAAAGCTCTTGCACGACACGTAAATCTGCGCCATTCTCCAACAAATGTGTCGCATAAGTGTGCCTTAGCGTGTGTGGAGAAATGTTTTTGTGAATTTTTTTGCCTTGCTCATGAATAAAATTATATATATCTTGACGAGTCAAAAATCTTCCAGAGTCCGAAATAAGCAACATTTTAGTATCTAGTCTGAATTTCTTAATCAAAAAATCTCTTTCAACAAGATACATTTTCAACGCGTTGATTGCTTTTGAACCAAGCGGAACAATACGTTCTTTTGAGCCTTTACCAACTGTTGTCAAATATTTTGCGTTCAGGTCAAAACTATTAATCTTCAAATTTACAAGTTCTGAAACCCGAAGTCCGCACCCATAAAGCAATTCCACTATTACTCTTTGGATATTTGTCAAATCTGCGCGCAAAATCTCCTCAATTTCAGTTATCGTCATAACTTTTGGCAATCTTTGCGGAAGTTTTGGACGTTCTATCGTGATTGTAGGGTCGATTTTGCACATTTCGTTTGCGCAAAGCCATTTGAAAAATCCTCGAATAGACGCAATTTTTCTGATAACACTTGTTGGTGAATAATCTTCTTCACGCAAAAAACGAATGTAAGAATTTATGCTCATTCTTGTAATATTATCAAAATTTGGGTGCTTGCAAAAATCTAAAAACATCAATAAATCACGGCGATATGCCTCAATTGTGTTTTTAGCCAAACCGCGTTCAAGTTCAAGATATTCCAAATATTCAGCCAAAATTTGCGTATCCATAAATTCATTATAAATTCAATTATAATAATATTTATGCTTTATTTAAAGTATCTTTTAAAATTTCAAGAAATCTAGTAAAAGCTTTGCTCTTAACCTTGTTTGAAAAGATTGCAGAAATTGGTCTTGTTGGCATAAACGATGCAATTTTTACGTACTCAGTCAAATTATTCAAATTATTTTTTGCATATAATTCTGGAACAAAAGTTATTCCAAGCCCTTGCTTAACAAGCTCGTGAGCTGTTTCGATATTTCTACATTCAACTGAAATTTTTGGTTCAAATTTACATTTTTTGCATAATTCTCTTGCCAACTTACCCAACATTTGTTCTTTTGAAAGCAAAATAAAATCATAATCTTTTAAATCTGCCAAATTAACACTTCCGTCATGCTTTTTAAGCCCTTTCGGAATATCCAAATATATTTCTTCCTCCTTAATCAATTCACTGCTATAAGACACGACATCTGAATTCGCAACATCTAACAACAAGTCCAATTCTTCTTCTTCAAGCATTTTGTGTAAAATTGGTGTCGGATATTCTTTGATTACAATAAATGAATGCGGAAATTCTTGCTTAAAATCTTTTATTACCTGTGGCAAAATCGAAATACTGCGGTGAGAAGCAACTCCAACGATAATTCTAATATCACTATTTGTTGAAATTTCCTCCAGTTTTTCTAAAATATCTTCGTTTGACTCTAAAATTTTCTTAGCCCAAGTAACATAAACCTCGCCCGCATAAGTTAATTTTAGTGGCGTTACATTGGTTTCAAACAGTTTTATTTTCAATTCTTTTTCAATATTTTTTATTGCTTGACTGAGTGAAGATTGAGAAATAAAAAGCCTTTTAGATGCTTTTGTTATATTTAACTCTTCTGCAATTGTGACAATATATTTTAATTGATTAAAGTTCATAAATAAATTATAACACATTGAAGAA
>CAVCIX010000010.1:0-34708 GCA_963602505.1 Anaerovoracaceae bacterium
GCATAAATCCCGCCTTTTTATTTAAAACTTAACCTGCAAATCCGACAGAATCAATTATTCCGCCACCGATTACGACATCTTCATCATAAAATACAACCGATTGACCCATTGCAATTGATTTTTGCATGTTTTCAAATACAACTTTTACGTTTCCGTCCTCAGCAGGTGAAATTGTTACCTCTGTCGGTTCTTGAGTTGAGCGAATTTTCGCCTTACATTTAATTTCAGAATTTAAACCTTCAATAGAAATCCAGTTTAATTTTGTCGCGATAAGTGAGTTGTTCATGGTTTTATCTTTAAAACCAACTACAACTTCATTTGTATCTTTTTTCAATTCAATAACATAAAGAGGTTCTGTTGAAGCAATACCCAAGCCTTTTCTTTGACCTATTGTATAATTCCAAATTCCGTTATGTTGACCTAAGATTTTACCGTTTGTATCAACAACATTACCGATTTTATCTTTAATTTGAAGAAGTTCGTTATAATCTCCCTCGTAAAAATCCTGACTGTCAGGTTTTTCTGCAACTTCTAACCCATGCGATTTTGCAATATCTCTGATTTCTTCTTTTGTAAAATCGCCCAAAGGCAACATAATATTTGCCAATTGGTCTTGACGTAATCTGTATAAGAAGTAAGATTGATCTTTTTTAGGATTAATACCGCGTTTTAACAAATATCTACCGTTTTCACCTTCCGCAACTCTTGCATAGTGACCAGTCGCAAACTTATCAAATTCAATTCCGTTTTCCTTTGCTAAATGAGGCAAAACATCAAATTTAATCAACGAATTACACCAAATACAAGGGTTTGGAGTTCTTCCTGATAAATATTCTTTTTTAAAGTTATCTAAAACAATTTTTTCGTATTGTTCTGCGCAATCAAAAACATGAAATTCAATTCCGATTTCTTCGCAAATTTTACGCGCTTGTTCAATATCTTCTTTTTCATCAGGACCTAAGCATGCTCCATGCGTTCCTTTTTTTTGAGGAAGTGCGTTAATTTTTTCTTGAATTTCTTTATAAACACCGTCCTTGCCCCAAATAGCCATGGTCGCGCCTATAACCTCGTGTCCTTGTTCTTTTAACATCAATGCAGTTGTTGAAGAATCAACCCCACCTGACATGCCAACTAGTATTTTCATATTCTTAATTCCTTATAAGTAATAATTTCACAGAAATTATACCATGCTAAAACGTCGCGATTTGAAAATTTTTCAAATCGCGACGTTTGTTTTAAGCGAGAGAGTTTAAATTTTTTCCTATAATCTATTTACTATTTACCAATTTCGGCAGCTTTTAGCGCCATTGCTTTTGTAATATTCATAACTGCAAGGTTGGCTTCATAAGCACGTTGAGCCATCATAGCATCTGCGATATCAACCATTGCGTTTACGTTTGAACTTCTGATGTAACCGTTTGCGTCAGCGTCTGGGTGACCTGGTTTGTAAATTCTTTCACCAGGAGTTGGGTCTTCAATAATACCGCCGTAAGAAACTCCGCCTTGTAAAGCGCCTGTTGAAGACAAACCAAAAGTTCCGTCTTGCATGTTGTTTAAAATAGCGCTGAAAGAATCGCCTTTGATTGTGTTTAAAACAGGTATTTTTCTAACATAATTAGGTGTATCAATATTTGCGATGTTCTTTGCGTGAACGTCTAATCTGTTACCGTGTGCTTTTAATGCATTTGAACCTATGTACATTGAATCTAATATGCCCATTTTATACCTCGCTTTTGTTTATAATTCTTACAAATTATATATCGTTATTTTCCTACGTTAACTACAGTCTTCATCATATTAATTACATTAGACATACGACGTGTTGCCATTGTGTAAATTAATGAGTTTTCTTGCATGCCGATTAATTCATCTGCTACGTTAACGCCTACGCCTGCATCTTGAGAAACAATCTTTGTTGAGCCCATTTCTCTTGATAATCTTGTTTCCATTGGACCATTTGCGTTACCTAAATATGATGAAAAATCGATATCTTGTCTAACGTAATTTGGTGTATCTACGTTTGCTACGTTTTCTGTTAATAATTTTTGTCTTTTTGCTACCAATCCCAAGATTTGAGATGTTCTTGCAAAACTGTCAACTGGATTAAATGCAACCATTTTTATTACCTCGCTATACTTTTCTAATTACAAACTATGATTCTCTGATGTTAATTGATTTGTTATACATATCATCTGTTACTTTTAGAACTGACATGCTCGCTAACATTGAAGCGTTTAATCTTAACATATCGTTTACTGATGTATAGATGTTTGTATTAGAATTTTCTAAATAATGTTGTTTGATGTAGTTATGATTTTTAACTAATTGAGGTTCGCCTGATTCTGAAGTTTGCCAAACTCTGTTACCGTGAGAATCTTGTTGTAAACCTTCGCAACAATCAAATTGAACGATTGGAATTGTACCTAAGCATTTACCTTTGCTATCTTGAGCTGATTCGTAAGAGAATACTCTGCCGTCTTCTTTGATTTGGAATTTGTAGATGTTTGCAGGAATTTTAATGCCAGCACCAACAATCCAATTATCGTTAGTCATCAAGTATCCGCCTTTACCTCTTTTGAAAGAACCATCACGAGTGTAAGCAACTTCACCGTCTGGAGAAACGATTGGAACAAAGCCTTCACCGTCAATTGCGATATCGTAAGGATTGCTTGTAACTTTTAAAGAACCTTTTTGATAATCTGTTCTTACTGTACCGCTAACGTAGCCGTCATCTGATAACATTTGTTCAAAACGAACTGCTTTGTAACCGTTTGTGCTATAGTTTGCGAAGTTGTTACCAACGTAACCTAATCTTTCAAACATGCTACTTGCGTTATTAATATTTTTTCTAATTACACCTTGTAAGTTGTACATAATTATTACCCTCGCTTAAAATTTATTCTCTATGCTTGACCTAATTGACTGATTGTTTTTTGTAGGTTTGAATTTTCGATTAAGAACATTTGTCTATTTGCTTCGAAATTTCTTTTTACTGGCATCAAACTCATAAATTCATTTTGTAAAGCAACGTTTGAATATTCGCTATAACCTTGTTGAACTTGAGGATTTATGATACCCGCACCGTTTTGGTCAACAATACCAAGATTTGCAACATGTTTTAATTTTTTAGTTTTTCTATCTAAAACGCTGATTGCACCTCTTGTGTTAACAACAACATCTTTAGGGCTTTTAGGAATAATATCAAATTTGATTGGAACCCCAGTATTTGATAGAACTTGGTTACCTTCTAAATCTAAGAAGTTACCGTCAACATCTACTTTAAAACGACCATCACGAGTCATTCTGATACCGTCTGGAGTTTGAATTTGGAAATAACCTTTTGAAGCCATAGCTAAATCTAAAGGATTATCAGTCATGCTCAATCTGCCAACAGTATCATCAACAACAGTTGATAAACCGTCAACACCAAGAAATTCAGTAAAAGAAGAAACAACAGATTCTTTACGTTGATAACCAACTTTATCAAAGCCGTTAACGTTATCACTCACGTTAGCCATTAAAGCTGTTTGAACTTGCATAGCACGAATAGCTGTTTTTAAACCATTTTCGTTAAGTTGTACACCGCCGTTAATTCTCATAATACCGTCCTCGCTTATTTGATATATTTGTGTAATCGGATTAATTCAAGTAAAATTAGAGTAAATCGTTGAAATCTCATACAAATGAATGACTTCATTAATATTTATAATAAAATTTTTTCAAAAGTCAAAATTTTCAGTTGACAGAAAATTTTTTCTCTATTATAATTGATTATGTCATCAGACACGCCGGCATAGCTCAACGGTAGAGCAACGGTTTTGTAAACCGTAGGTTGTAGGTTCGATTCCTATTGCCGGCTTGTTTCTTAGATAGAGGTTGAACTCTGACACCATGCCTTTGTGGCGCAGGGGTAGCGCACTCCCTTGGTAAGGGAGAGGCCACGAGTTCAAATCTCGTCAAAGGCATTTAGACATGGGTCGGTGGCCGAGTGGCTAAAGGCAACAGACTGTAAATCTGTCGACGCGAGTCTACGGTGGTTCGAATCCACCCCTGCCCAAATTTTACAAAAACCTCAACAACAGTAGTTGTTGAGGTTTTTGTTTTATATGCGTTAGTGTGGATGAGAACCACTAAGCGAAGCTTAGTTTTAGGTTCGAGCGGATTTTCGGTAGAGTGAGCGAAGCGAAACTCGTCTGAGCAAATAGCCTTGTTTGAGCGCTAATTTGAGTGAAACGAAAATTAAAAGCGAAAATGCAAAGGCTATGCGTACCCGAATAATCCAAGACAGCGCGAACGAATTGAGAATATAGCTTAGTTATTGAATAAGAGTAATCTTGGGGATTTTTTGTTGTGCAGGGGTGATTCTAACCACCGTGGTGGTTCTCCCCTACATTTTAATTATAGACAGACTTCTCGTCTTATAGCCTTAACTCTTATAGTTCAATAAAATCTACAAATGCGTCATACCGCATGAGTGTAACGAATTAAGGTATCTTTTTATTATTTTTATGATGTTAGCGATTTCACAATTGCTGCAACGCCGACACGCTTATCTCTTGCTGAAGCTTTATATTCGCCATCTCTGACAAACATACCACCAGAATATCTGTCAGTTCCAGCCCAAACATAAGGCGATTGCAATCCACGTTTTCGATATCCAAGACCGTTATATCTTTCTGCAAACTCTAACAAATCATCTCGTTTATTAAAATTATATTTACTTGGATTGTTGTCTTTTAATGCATCAATTGCGGCTGCTGTCCAGTCTGTAAAGTATTTACCTTTAGGAACTTGTTTCGTAACTTTTCCTAATTTTTCGCCATTGTGTAAATATGTATTAAACTTGCAACCACCTTCTCTGTAGTGAATTGCGCAGATTAACTCAGCTGGAACACCAGTTGCAGCCTCTACTTCTTTATATTTTGCTTTATTTTCAGCGTAAATTGTTTTAATTTTGTTCAATTCTTTTTGGTTTTTATGAGTTAAATTGAAGTTTACATCTGAGAAATTATATCTAGATTTGCCAGAAGACATTGAAAAACTTTGACCAAACGGATTAAAGCCTTGAAGCGCCATAGGTGAAAAGTTAAAAGCTGGCATCATAGACATGCTATTCATAGAAGACATACCGCCCATACTACTCAAACCGCCACTCATCATGAATGGATTGTTAAAGATAGTCGCACTGCTCATATCCAGCTGACCGCCTAAATTCATACCCATAGGGTAAGCACTGAAAAGATTGTAGTCCAAACTACTAGCGAGTGGCATTTGCAAATTGTTCATACCACCCATTTGTGCCATATATAGCCCAAAATTTAGATTTTGCATGGGATTGTTGCTATTAAATCCAGTCATGGATACTCCTATGCCTAAATTTGCACAAGCACAAACTTAGAATTATACCTACACATCTATTATACAGTATAAACTTCAAAAATAGAAGTATAACACTACTAATAGATAGGACACAGTATGTCCCATGATATAAAAAGTTCTACCCACCAAAAATTGCCCTAAAATAAAGTTTTGTAAAGCCCAACAAGAGTTGGAATAATAAAATATTTATTAATTAATAAAAAACTGATTAACTTTGTTAAATTTAATACATATTAGCTAAATTTTTATCAATTTATTTTACTAAAAACACTTCATGTATATAGATTGGTTTAAAACAAGGGAATACTGTGATTAATTTAATAGGTTTAAAAAGCGCAATTAAACCTGCTAAAATTCAATATAATTCTGATGATGGTTTTAGATTTGCAAAATCAATTCAAAAGCCTGATGTTTTTGTGCGTTCAAGCGCTACAACTTGTCCAATCAACTTTACGGGGAAATCAAACAGATTAAAAGAATACAAAAAAGTTACCCAAGATTTAAACCAAACTGCCCAAACTGCCCAATCTTCTTTAGATAAACAACTGGCAACTGAAGGTTGGTCTGGCAAAACTGCTGATGCTATCAGCGTGCTTTGGAATTCTAAAAACAGAGCAACCCTTGTTCAAGCTGACATCGACAAATACAAAGAGGAAGTTACAGAGCTTGATAACTCCATTAAAGAAGACAAATTTAACGACAAATTCAAGGAAATATTTGACGTTGAGTTTAACCACGCAAACATTGTAAGATACAAAAACAAATCTAAACAATTTGAAAACGCGCTAACTGCAGATTGTATCGCTAAATATACTGACCAAAAATTATCAGAAAATATTAAAACCTATAATAAATTATCAGGTAAATTACAAGATTTAAACGAATATAAAACCAATCCATACGCAGTATCAGGCACAATGCCTTATTACAACCATTTTACGACTAAAGACGAAATCTTTGAAAATATGGAAAACTCTTTAGTTGAAGTTCTAGGCGACAAAAAAGTCTTAGACAAAATCCTATCAGCTAATGGCTTAGCCCCAGAAAAGACGACAAAAGAAGACAAATACAAAATTTATGGTCATTTGTCTAACATAATTGTTCAATCGTCAAAAACTTCTGCTGAAAAATGTTTAAAAGGTCAAACTTTATCCCAAATCAAAGAAGATTGCGACAAAGCCTATGAAAAAGCTTTCGGAACAGAAAATGACATTATCGCAAGAGTTGATAAATATAATGCCTCACAAAAAGCAGGCTCTGCGTGCGTAAAATTCATCGCAAACGTTGTTTTAAACACTCTTGGACCAAGTTCTGTTTTAGGAAGTTGTATTTATAGCGCAGGAAAATCAATCGCAATGGACGTTGCAGATGCAAAATCAAAAAATACAGACAGAGATTTAGATTTAAAATCTGTCGCTATTAACGCAGGATTAAACGGCATCAGCGGTGTTATAAACAGAATTATTGTAAACGAATATGCTGGAGATGTTGCATCAAAAATTCTAGCTGGAAAAGCTTCTTCAAATAACATTGGCACAATGCTAAGAGATTTTGTTGTAAAAGAAATTATCAGCAAAGAAGGCGTAAAACTTCCTGCATACGCAGTTGAAGAAATTGCAAGCGCAGTCGTAAATAAAATGGCAGGACTTAGCAAAACCAAAGATTCTGGCTTAAGCCAAGAAGAATTAGCAAACTCAATCGCAAATATAATAGAAGAAACTGTAAATAAATCAGTTGAAAAAAACAAAAATACAACTTGTAAAAACAATAACTAAATTACCCAATAATATTACCCACTAGTGTAACGACAAGACGTTTATTTTAATTTAATCTTCTTCAAAAAGGAGGATTAAATTATGAGTATGTTCTGTTATCAATGCGAACAAACGGTAAATGGCAAAGGTTGCACTAGAATGGGCGTTTGTGGTAAAAAAGAGGACACCGCAAACTTGCAAGACGAATTATTGAGTTATTTGATAAATATTGCGATAGAAAATCATCAAAATGAGAAAAAAACTGACACTCTTATAAATGGTTTATTTATAACTATTACAAACGTAAATTTTGATAATAAGTTTATTTCTGATTACTTAGACAACATCAAAAAAGAATTTCCAGTATCGCACAATTTTAACATACAAAGCCTATGGGACGAAGAAAACGAGGATATAAAAAGCCTTAAATCAATGATTCTTTTTGGTTTAAAAGGTATGGCGGCTTATGCACATCATGCAAAAGTTTTGGGATACCATAGCGAAATTGTTAATAGCTATTTTTATGAAGGTTTACAAGTAATTTCAAAAGATTTGAGCGCTGAAGAACTTGAACAATTTGTGTTAAAAACAGGTGAAATTAACCTAAAATGTATGGAATTGCTAGATAAAGCAAATACAGAAGTTTTTGGTAACCCCGTTCCAACAACCGTTAGCACAAATATTGAAACTGGTCCTTTTATCGTTGTTTCAGGACACGATTTAAAGGATTTAGAATTATTACTTGAACAAACAAAAGACACTGGGATTAATGTCTATACGCACGGCGAAATGTTACCTTGTCACGCGTATCCAAAATTAAAACAATACAAACATCTAAAAGGTAACTTTGGCACGGCATGGCAAAATCAGCAAAAAGAGTTTGCAGATATTCCAGCACCAATTTTGTTTACAACCAACTGCATTATGCCAGTCCGCGAAAGCTATGCAGACCGAGTTTTTACAACTTCTGTCGTTGGCTACCCTGATATGGTACATATTGGCAAAGGCAAGGATTTTAGATTATTAATCGAAAAAGCGCTTGAACTAGGAGGGTACGAAACCGAGCAAAAACAAACAGGCATAAATGGTGGAAGCGTACTAACAGTGGGCTTCGGACATGATACAGTTTTATCCGTTGCTGACAAGATTATTGACTTGATAAACAAAGGCAAAATCAGACATATCTTTCTTGTTGGCGGATGTGACGGTGCAAAAGTCGGCAGAAATTACTATACTGAGTTTGTAAAATTAACTCCGCCTGACACATTAATTCTTACACTTGCTTGTGGAAAATATCGATTTAACGACCTTAACCTTGGCGATATTGAAGGTATTCCAAGAATTTTAGATATGGGGCAATGCAACGACGCGTATTCCGCAATAAAAGTTGCAAGCGAGCTTGCAAAAGCATTTAATTGTAGCGTAAACGAGCTTCCTTTATCATTTGTACTTTCTTGGTACGAACAAAAAGCCGTTTGTATTTTGCTAACGCTTTTATATTTAGGAATTGAAAATATAAGGTTAGGTCCAAGTCTTCCTGCGTTTGTTTCGCCAAATATTTTACAAGAATTGGTGAAAAAATTTAAAATCAAACCAATTACAACTCCACGCGAGGACTTAATCGATATTTTAGGATATTTAGATTAAAACTATAAATTAATTAATGCGGATTTTGCGCAAGCGCAAAATCCGCCTTTTTCCTTTTCCTTTTCCTTTTATGTAAAACTGATTATTTCATTAAAGATTTTTATTGCGAATTTATCTGTCATCGCAGAAATAAAGTGAATTACGGCTTGTCTATATGATTGTTGATTTTTGTAGTCATAAACGACTTTGTTATCACATTGAAGTCTTTTCTTTTCTGCCAAATCAATTTCTGTGTATCTAATCAACCATCTTCTAAAGTATGAAATTAATGTAGGATACAATTTTTCTTCTTTATCCAACGCTGATAAAATATCTTCGCAGAAATATTTATCCACTTTTTCAAAAATTGTTTCAATGATTAATCTTGCGTACTTTTTGAAAGGTTTTAATCTTTCATGCCCGCAAATATTTTCTGTATTGTATTCTTTAATAATTCTCATCATTTCAAAAGTTGAATCAGTGAATTTCAAACCACCTTCAACAGTTGAATTTTGACATAAATCACGTATAAAGTAGTAAGTTAAAATATTTGTGCTTACATTTTGAAGTTTTTCGTTAGGGAATGCCCTTTGAATAATGTGTTCTAACTCTTTCTTTTGATATTCTGTCAAAATGTTGTAAATCAAAGCATCTTCAATATCTCTACCTAGATATGCGATTGTATCTGACAATTTTACGACGCAACCTTCGTACGTAAATGGTGACAAATGGCTTGCATATTGAATTTGCGACAAATCACAGAACTCATCTCTTGGTATTAAAACCTTATCATTAACTTCACCACAGTGGCAGACAATACCGTCACGTACGGCATAAGTAAGGTTCAAGTTTTGTTGATGACCCTCGTAATCAGGTAGTGTTTCCAAATTATCAACAAAATTTAAGCTATTACCTTCATGCCAGAAACGTTTTTGAATACCATATTGAAGCACGATATCATTTAAAATATATTCGCCTTGATGTCCAAAAGGTGCATGACCTAGGTCGTGCCCAATTGCAATTGCATTAACAAGTTCCAAGTTTAAGTTTAAAACCTTTGCAATTGTTTCGGCAATTGATGCAACATGGCAAACGTGTTCAATACGCGTACAAATATGGTCATTATCTGTCGCAAAAAACACTTGCGTTTTATTCTTCAATCTTCTATATGCAGTTGAGTGAAGAATTCTGTGTTCATCACGTTCAAACGGAGAGCGTTTGTCGTATTCTGTCTTGTAAATTTCAGTCATACGAGAAACTGCTTGTTCGTATTTTGGATTGCCTTTTTTAATAGCTACGCAGGAGAAATCTGCGATGTTTTCTAATTGTTGATGGATTAAATTTTCAGTCATATCAAAAGTATATATTATTTTTCAGAACAAAAAATGCATCAAATATATGAAATTTTATAATCATGTAACATTCTTGAAACATAATAGCAAATATTTTTTTCTTCAATCGTTTAATTTACTATAACAAAAAGAAGGGACATTCATGCATTACAACAAAGGTATTAACAACAAAACATTAAAAATGAACACTGGCGATGTTCTAAAAGCTTATGACAAGAACGGAAACGGTATTGATAAAAAAGAGCTAAAAGAATTAGTAAAAAATTCTATTACAATATTTGCTAAACCATTTGTCAAAGATAAGCATATAAACAATATTCACGAAACTTTTGACAAAAATAAAGACGGTGTTATTTCAGAAAAAGAAATGGATTCATACTTGAAGCAACATTACGGAATTGATTTAGAAACCGCAAAAGGTATGAAAGTGAAAGATTTGTCGGAAACAATTTACAAAGCAGATCAAGCTAGAAAGAAAAAATAAGTTTAAAAGGCGCCTTGAACAATGTTCAAGGCGCCTTATTGTATTCAAAAATTTACATAATATAATAAATAGTGTAAAAAATACATTTAAAAATAAGGAATATATTATGTTAAAAAGAAAAAGAAATAAAACAAAGATTGTTGCGACTCTTGGACCTGCAAGTTGCGAGGAAGAAATTATTGAGCAACTAGTTTTAGCTGGGGCTACAATGTTCCGCTTGAACACTTCGCATAACACTGCGGAAGAACACGCAAGGACTATTGAAAAAATCAGAGCTATTGAAGAAAAATTAAAAGTATTTATTCCAATTTTGGTTGACCTACAAGGTCCAAAAATCAGAGTTGGCAACTTAAAACACCCAATACCGCTTGAAGTTGGTATGGAATTAGTTTTGGAATACGGCTTAGAACAAACTGATGAAGATATCATACCAGTTGACTACAAAGGTATTGCAGACGATGTTCACGAAGGCGAAAGCATTTTACTTGACGACGGTAAAATTAAAATTGAAGTAGTCAAAAAGGAAGGTTCTAAAGTACACGTAAAAGTTCTTCACGGTGAACTTTTAAAACCTCGTAAGGGTATCAATGTTCCAGGAGGAACAGGTAGTGTTTCTGCGATTACTGAACGCGACGTAGAATTTATTAAATTTGCAGTAGAGCACAATGCCGATTACATTGCATTATCTTTTGTAAGAGATAAAGACGATGTTTTATTGGCAAAGAAATACATTAGCCACTTCGGCGCAGATATTCCAGTAATTTCAAAAATTGAAAAACCTGAAGCCGTTGACAATATCGAAGAAATTTTAGACGTAACAGACGCAGTAATGGTTGCAAGAGGCGATTTAGGTATTGAATTATCACCCGAAAAAGTTCCAATGGTTCAAAAAAGAATTATTGAATCAGCTTTTGAGCACAGAAAAACTTGTATCGTTGCCACTCAAATGCTTGAATCAATGATAGAAGAACCTATTCCAACTCGTGCAGAAGCCTCTGACGTTGCAAACGCTATTCTTGACGGTTCTGACGCAGTAATGCTTTCTGGTGAAACTGCAATGGGTAAATATCCGGTAGAAGCAGTTAAAATGATGGCAAAAATTGCAAGAAATGTAGAAGATAGCTCATTCTGCAACTATAATTTAGACCTAGAAATGAATGATGACTATGAGCCTACACCTCAGGCTATTGCAAGCGCTGCGGTTAGAATGGCTGACCACTTGAACGCAAAAGCAATTCTAGCCTTCACTCACACTGGTTACACAACAAGATTATTATCAAAATTAAGACCAAAAGTTCCTGTAATCGCAGTTTCTGACATGGAAAAAACTTGCAGAAAATTGAATTTATACTGGGATATTCACCCTTATCTTAAAAACTGGGATGTCGATTTAACAGACAATTTACTAAGAAAAATCGACAAACTTTTACACGAAAAAACAGATTTCCAAAAAGATGATAGAGTTATCATTATCGGTTCAATCCCTAAATTAATAACAGGAAGAACAAACTTCGTAAGAGTTCACAGAATTGACGCTTTAAGCAGTAAATAAGGAGAAAATAAATGAACGATTTGAATTTTACAGTAGATAAAGAAAAATGCGTAAAATGTAATTTATGCAAAAAAGACTGCCCAGCAAGAGTTATTGACTCTGACGAACAAGGCTATCCTTATAGCAACGCTCGAAAATGTACTGCTTGCCAACACTGCCTTGCAATTTGCCCAAAAGGCGCAATTTCAGTATTTGGAAGAAATCCTGATAATTCAGCTCCAAACAGACATAGCGTGAATTCTGACGATTTAATGAATTTAATCGAAAACAGAAGAAGTTGCAGACAATACAAACGCGAAAATATCGCACCTGAAAAGATGGAAAAGTTAAAAAATATGCTTAATTGGGTGCCAACTGGTTGCAATTTCAAAGACTTGCATTTTTCAATCGTTGAAGATATTAATGTAATGGATTCTATCAGAGAAGATTTGTACAGTGATTTAGAAAAATTAGTTAAATTTATTCCAACACATAAAAAAATCAAAAAATACAAAAATGCAATTTTAAGCAAAGAAGATTTTGTTTTCAGAAATGCTCCTCACGTAATCGTAGTTTCTGCGAACAAAAATGCACCTTGCAAAGAAATTGACCCGATTATCGCATTAAGCTACTTTGAATTGTACGCTCAAACTCTTGGACTTGGCACTGTTTGGTGCGGTTTAGGATATTGGACAATTCCATTGAGCAAAAAAGTTATGAAACGACTTGAAATACCTAAAACTCACAAATTGTCTTATGTAATGGTATTTGGTGAGCCTGCCATTGAATACAAACGCGGAATTCAACCAGATTACTACGAAATGACAACGGTAAAATAAACTTAAAAGTAAATAAAAAAGGGGCGCAAGCTTTGCTTGCGCCCCTTTTCTTTGCTTAACCTTTAGCTTATGCCATTGGTTTTAAAGAATTTCTGTAAATTGCTTCAACAACTTCTTTTCCGTCGCCAACAGGTCCGATTGCTAATAAACCTGCTAATGATGGAGTTTCGTAAGTTAATTTAACCAATTTTTCAACATCAGCTTCAGTAAAGCCTTCGTCTTCTAATTTTTCAGAAACTCCAACTGATTTTAACCAGTTTTCAACACCTTTAGCTGCTTTATCAGCTTCAGCAGGGTCGCCAGTTAAACCTGAAACGATTGGAGCTAAAACATCAGCTAAAACGTATGATTGTTTTGCGTAAATTTCTTTAATTACAGCTGGTAACAACATAGCCAAGCCTAAACCGTGAGATAATTCAGGTTTAATACCGCTTAGAGGGTGTTCCAAAGCGTGTGTATAGTGTAATAAACCGTTATCGAAGCTTACGCCACCCATCATAGCTGCATAAGCTAAGAAATATCTAGCTTCTAAGTCTTCTGCATTTTCGATAGCTTTTGGTAAATATTTAGCAACTAAAGCAACAACTTCTTTTGCAAGAGTGATTGCATAAGGTGAAGCAACTGTTGAAGTTGCAGCTTCTACAACGTGGTTAACAGCGTCGATTGAAACAAATCTTGTTTGTTTTGGTGATAATTTAACCATTAAAGCTGGGTCGTCGATTGCATAAGTTGGATAAATGCAATCATAAGCGATAGCAGGTTTGAAGTTCTTTTCAGGAACTGTAACTACTGCAAATCTGTTTGTTTCTGTACCTGTACCGTGAGTTAAGTTAATAGAAACGATTGGTGCAGCTTTTTCTGGAGTGAATTTGAATTCGTAAATATCGTTTGCGTCTTTGTCTGGATATTCAAGCAAAATAGCAACTGATTTACCAGCATCTGTTGGAGAACCACCACCGATTGCTAAAACTGCTTTTGCACCGAAGTCACGAGCCATTTTTGTTGCATCGTTTACGTGGTGAGTTGTAGGGTTTGGAGTAACTTGGTCAAAGTTTACATAACCAATACCGTTATCTTTTAATGCTTTTTCAACTACATCCCAAGCACCTGTTGCTTTGTATGCATTTCTACCTGACATAACGATAACTTTATCAACATTTTTAGCTTTTAAAGCTTTTAAAATATCATCAATTTTTTTGATAGCGCCAACACCAAAATAAACAGTGGTGCGAGTTCTAATTTCTTTAACTTCATTAATGTTAATGTTTTTTTCCCACATAAGAATTCTCCTTCTTTTATTATTAACAATTATATTATTTGCTAAACAAAAACCTTTGTAAAGAGGCTAAAAAAATCACGATTTAATCCTCTTTTTAACTTATTCCACTCGATTTAATTCTATGATAAATTTTTATTATGTTTGAAAAGAATTTAAAAGCAATAGAAAAAGTTAATTCATACTTAGCTCAGAGAATAAAAAACATAACAATTCAAGACGCATCAAAAAATATTGGCGCAATTAAGAACGAAAAAGGCGAATATATTTTAACGCAAAACAACAAATACGTTGATGATACGCCTAGTCCGCTACAATCAGCGACAGAAATTTATTCTCAACAAATTAAAACTGCAAAATACAGACACGATTTCATTGTTATATTTGGTCTAGGTTTAGGAAATTTGCTTGATTATACTCATTCAAGAAGCATAACTTCACTAGTTCTTTTTGAACCTGATTTAGATATTTGGAGATTTGTTTGCGAATACGTAGATTTAACAAATTATTTTGCTGACGGCAGATTATTCGTAGCTTCAACCATTGCCGAATGCGTAAATCATATAAGCGAAAAATATCTTCTTGACGATAAAATCGAATTTGTTTATCTAAAAAATTACGTTCTACAACATCCGAGCGAATTCACTGTTTTAACAGAAAGAATTTATGAGGCTTGCCAAGAAAAAATTATTGATATGAACACAATAAAAAACATGTCAAAATCTTGGATTAGCAACACTTTTTCAAACATGAAAAATGTAGAGGACAAATTTTCAATAAACTTGTTAGAAAACAAATTTAAAAATAAAACTGCATTAATTTTAGGTGCAGGTCCTTCATTAAAAGACAATATCGAACAAATAAAAGCAAACCGCGACAAGTTTGTTATATTTGCGGTGCATAAAACATTACCAACACTTAAAAACAATGGAATAACCCCTGATTTCTGCGTTGTTGTTGATGCTCGCTACGTAAAAGCATCAATGATACAGGATTTTGACTACCTAAGAGAGATAAATTTAATCGCAGACATAAAATCAGACGCATATTGCAATCAATTGCCATTTAAAAGAGTTTTTGTATATTATCCTGAAAACAATTTGTTCAGCGAAAAATTACACGAAAAAACAAATTTAGTAAAACAATTGCCAACAGGTGGAACTAGCACAATTTGTGCGTACCACTGTGCAAAATTTATGGGAATTAAAAACATAATTTTTGCTGGTTTAGATTTAGCATTCAAGAACGATAACGCCTACTGCGACGATAAAGGAGTTGTTACAAAATCTCAAAACACAGTAATAATTCAAAATCTTGAAGTTGAAACAACTGAAATTAAGAGTATTACTGGAGAATACGTTAAAACGCGCAAAGATTATGCATATTTTATCAAACAATTTGAGCTATTATTTGCTTGCGATAAAAATTTGAATATCTACAATTTAACTACATTTGGGGCTTTTATTAATGGAATGAAGTACGTAAAAGCTGAAGATATTTTTTCAGAAATAAAAACAAATAATGATACTGAAAGCTTTTTAAATACTGAATTACAAGACAAAGTAAAAAATTCAATTACTATAAAGGAAAAAAGTTTAGAAATTTTAGAAGAAGAGAACAAAAAATTTAAACCAATCGAAAAAGAAATTGACGAATGGTTTGAAATGTACGAAAATATCCCTTCTTTCTTTGATTACGCAACAAATGCAATAACAAAAATTACGTCAACAATGATTTTGAGCGAATATATCCAAATAGAACTTCTTAAATTTTCAAAACTTGTTCTATCAAATGACACCGAAGAAAAAAAGAAGTTCATATTAAATCTATTTACGCTGATAAAAAACTACTCGCGTCTTTTACATAACTTAATATAGAATAAAAAAATGCCTTTAATTATGCTAAAATTTAAACATTATGAAAGACATTAAAGATATATTTAAAAACGCAGTAGAAAAGATTAAAACGGCAGTAGAAAAGGAAGATATTCCTTTGGCTGATGCTTACGCACAAATGGACGCAGAACTTGAAGAAGCTGAAAAAGCTTACGGAAAGCCTCTATTCCCAGATGATGGTGGCAGAATTTCACTTGACGAACACTTTTTAAAAGTTTTAGGATTTTCTTCACAAGTAAGCTTTGATGAAATTAAAGCTCGCCACGAGGAATTAGTAAAAAAATACAATCCTGAAAATTTTGCAGGCGATACAGAAAAACAAAAGAAAGCTTTGTCTAAAATTGACCTTATAAACAAAGCTTATCAATACTTTGAACAAAAAAATACAAACGACGAAGAGGAGTAAATAATGAACATTTTTCAAAGATTATTTAAAGTTTTACAATCATTTATGCACGCTTTTGTAAACCATATTCAAGACCCAATCTTGATGGCAGAACAAGCTATAAGAGATTTAAAAAAAGATTATGACGCAAGTATGAGAAACCTTGCAGAAGTTAAAGCTCTTGCTATTGAAGCAAAAGAAGTTATCGCACAACAAACAGAAGTTGCAAAAGACTATGAAAGAAAAGCTTTAACTATCGTTCAAAAAGGTCAAAATGGCGAATTAGACCAAGCAAAAGCTGATAGATTAGCTTCAGAAGCATTAAAGAAAAAACAAATCGCTATTGAAATGATTAAAAAATCATCATTGGACGTAAAAAATTACGAATCAATGGCTAACACAATGGAAACAAAAATCGACAACTTAAAACAACAAATTAACCATTGGGAAGGCGAAGTTAAAACTCTAAAAGCTCGCCACAAAGTTGCTATTACATCTCAAAAAATCAACAAACAAATGATTTCTATGAGTGATAATAACGCTCAAGCTTTATTGGAAAACATGAAGGAAAGAGTTAATAAAGAAGAAGCAATGGCTACTGCTTACAACGAAATGACTTCAATTGAAAACGATATTGATGCAGAAATTAACGCTGCAATTGGAACTCAATACTCAAACGATGTACAACAACAATTATTAGAACTTAAGAAACAAGTTGCACCTCAATATCTTTTAGAACAAAAAGATAATCAAGAACAATAGAGTATTACAGAAGAATAGGGAAATAAACAAAATGTATATCACAACCGCATTAATTATAGCAGTTATCGTAATTCTTTTATTAGCAAATATATCAAACGGAGTTGCAGCTGCTACTGGTTTAGTTATTGCCGTTTTAATTGCTATCGTTATATTAAAACGTAACAACGAGATTGCACAAAAGACAAAAAATAACCGTTCTGATTTAAAAATCATTACAAACGTTGGTGTAGGCGGAGTTTTCAGACTTGCAAATATCGACGGATACGATGAAGACCTTGAATTAAAAGTTATGCGCAAACACTTATATCAAGAAGGCGACTTCTTCTGGTATGAATTAGAATGTATCAAGGGCGACGGCGAAAAAGCTTGGGTTGAAGTTGAAGATGACGACAACATCGTAACAAGCATCGTTTTGAAAAAAGTTAAAATCTCAGAAGTTCCAGGTTTAAATCCACAAAAATTAGAACACGATGACGACAATGAATCAGGAAATCTTACATACCACGGTAATACATATAGCTACTGCGATTCAGGCAAAGCAACCTTCTACCGTGATTGCGATGATTCAAAACCTGAAAAATTATATTATTGGGATTACAGAGGATGTGGCACAAATAATAAATATATGTTCTCAGTTGAACGTTGGGGTTCAGGTGATGAAACAAGCTATGAAGGTTATTATAGCCAATTAGTAAAACCTCTTTCAATCACTATTTTCTCACTAGGTAACGAGGAAGGAGAAAATCAATAATGAACCCAATTTTAGTAAGTTTAATTTATATCATCGTATCTTGCGCAATGTTAATCTTTTCAAAATGGTTATTTATGCGTTTTGCAAAATACAATATGTACGATGAAATTCAAAAGGGCAACGTTACTGGTATAATTCCTTATTTAGGATTTTTACTAGGTGTGTGCGCAATTCAAATCGGCGCATTTGTTGGACCAAGCAATACTCTTTTTAGATACGAAATTTTAAGCTATATCGCATACAGTTTAATGGGTTCGTTCTTAATGATTTTCTCAGGATACGTTGTAGAAAAAGCTATTTTGCACAAATTCAACAATGTTGACGAAATCGTAAGAGATAGAAACATTGGTACTGCCGCAGTTCACTTTGGAATGTATTTGGCGTCAGGTTTAATTATTTCAGCTTGCGTAACAGGCGATACAATCGTTGCACACGGCAGATGCTACGGATTTCTTTCAACTTTAGTTTATTACGTAATGGGTATGGCATTTTTGATTTTATTTGCAAAATTATACGATATGATGACTCCGTACTCACTTTTAGGTGAAATTGAAGCTGATAACGTTGCAGTAGGTGTGGCTTTCGGCGGTAACTTAATCGCTATCGGCTTAATCCTAATGAAGGCAACAATCGGTGATATCGGAACTTGGCAACAAAGCATGATTCTTTATTTCATCGACCTTTCAGCAATTATTTTGTTATTACCAAGTGTAAGATTTTTATTAGACAGATTAATCGTAAAAGAATTAAATATTACAAAAGCAATCAAAAACAACAATGTTGCTGCTGGTTTGGGCGAAGCGCTTGTGTTAATATCGTTCGCTCTATTAATATTCTTTATGGTAGATTTTGTAAATATAATGTAGGGGTTAAAAAGCAGTATGAAAATTGAAAACCCAACATTCAGAATATTAGAAAACAACTTGTTTTACAACACTTTATGCCTAATTATGGCAGTTTTCTGTTGTGCTTGTTTTTGGACATCACTACAAATGGAGAACACTGTTGTAAATAAAAAAACTTACAACTATCTTCAAGAAGGCTCTATTTATGGACCTATCAAGGTTAAAAAAGGTCAAAGTAAGATTTGTACAATCAAGGCTAGCTTTAGCGGAGATAACACAAGTACTTACCTTTCAGGCGAAGTTTTGGATGAAGACAAGGATACACTTTACGAATTTGGTAAAGACTTTTGGCACGAATCAGGCTATGACTCAGAAGGCTACTGGTCAGAATCTGAAAGAAATATGAAAGCTGACCTTACTTTTTCGGAAGAAGGCACTTATTATATTCAATTCAATACCGAAGAAAATGCAATGTACAATATCAGTATCAAAATTGAAGTTAAAAAAGGTACTGGAATCCCTCATTTAATGATGGGTACAATTGTTTTGATTTTATTGTGCATAATCTTCATCCTTAAAAACCAAGCTTGGGTCGAAGAATTTGCTGACAAGGCAAACGATGCATTGGAGGATATGTGCGATGACTAATAAAAACTTTAACCTTCTTTGCTATTTAGCTTTAATATTAGTTTTGACAGTTGTTTATTGCGCTTGCTTTAAATATTCTGTAAAAGGTTACGGATACCCTGGATACAGAGGGTATCATCACTGCCATTCATACTGGTACGTAAGACATTACGACCAATCTTATGGTGCAAGTGTACGTGAAAACAGTTTATCTGGCTCAAGATATTCACAAAAAGGATTACACGGTGGAAAATAAGGGAATTTTGACAAAGAAAGACGCGTCAATTCTATTGTTCTGCGTTTTTGTCGTTGGCTATTGCACGATTATTTATGAACTTTTAATCGGAAGTATTTCGTCATATTTTATTGGAGATAGTATTAAACAATTTTCAATAACAATCGGGCTAACTATGACCGCAATGGGCATTGGTACGCTAGTTTCAAGATTTTTCAAAAATAACCTGATTTATTGGTTTATTATGATTGAAATTCTACTTGCAATCGTTGGTGGTCTTTCAGTTCCTATCTTGTATTGGATTTATTCAATACAATTTTTCTATTATCCAATAATGTGTATTTTAATCATAATTATTGGGACACTAATAGGGTTGGAAATCCCACTTTTAACTCGTATTATGGAGGAATATTTTCAACTACGCGAAAACATTTCAAACGTGCTATCGCTTGATTATTTAGGCGCTTTTCTAGCATCTTTGGCGTTTCCGTTCATATTATTGCCATTTTTAGGAGTGTTTAACAGTTCTCTTTCAACAGGTTTGATGAATTTGCTAGTTGGAGTTTTAACCTTCCACTGGTTTAAAAATAAATTAACTAAAAAACGCAGAGTAATGCTTAATACTCAAGCCGTTTTAATCGTTATTCTACTTGTTGGTTGCATGTTATTTTCAAAAGAAATTTCAATGTATCTTGAAAATTCAATGTACGACGATAGAGTAATTTTTTCTAAACAAACTAAATACCAAAAACTTGTTATAACAAAGAATAAAGCCGATTTAAGATTATATATTGACGGAAACACTCAATTCTCAACTATCGACGAATACAGATATCACGAACCACTAATCCACATTCCGATGAATATGGTAAAACATAAGGAAAACATTTTAATTCTTGGTGGAGGCGACGGTTTAGCAGCAAGAGAATTACTGAAATATCCAGAAGTAAAACAAATTACAGTTGTTGATTTAGACAAGGAAATGACTGATTTAGCAGTTAAAAATCGTATGATGGCTGAACTTTCAGAGCATAGTTTTGAAAATCCAAAGGTAAAAATTCTAAATGAAGATGCGTTCAAATATTTAGAAAACGTTAAAGAATACTTTGATGTAATAATTATCGACTTGCCAGACCCTAACAATTCCTCACTTGCAAGACTATATAGCAAAGAGTTTTACAAGGTTGTAAGACAAAAACTCGCACAAAACGGAGTTATGGTAACTCAATCAACAAGTCCATTTTTTGCGCCTGAAGCTTTTTGGTGCATTCAAGAATCGCTAAAATCAGCAGGGTTCAAATACACAAAACCTTATCATACTTATGTTCCTTCCTTCGGTGATTGGGGCTTTATGTTAGCTGGTAATAGACCTCTTGATACCTCTAATATAAAAATAAATATTCCGACAAGATATCTTGATAACAATAGCGTACAAAGTATGTTTGTAATTGAAAAAGACTTGCTTAGAAAAGATATTAAAGCGTCAACGCTAAATAACCCAACTATTTTAAATTACTATCTAAACGGTTGGAGATATTGGAATTAACAAAAAAACTAACTAAACAAAGCGCCAAATGATAAAATCATTTGGCGCTTTGTTATTTATAAAATAAGTTTTTATCTTACTTGTTGTTTAACAACTGTTGTTATTCTTCTATAACCACCTTGGTATTTTACGACATCAACTGTTGTTGTTGCTTGGAATTTGAAAGTAGAAACTCTACCTTGACCGTCCATTTGTTGTTCTGTTTGTACAGGTCCTTTCGTAACAGTTTTGCCAGGTCCTTTAGCTTTTACGTTATATTCAACAGTAACTGTTTTATTCTTTAATACATTTGTTGTTTCTTCTTTAGTTAAAACACCGTTTTTATTGTACGAATATCTTGAAACGCTATTAACAGGATCTCTGAACATTCCGCCTTTATCTGAGGAATTAGTTTGAACCAATCTTCCTGCACCATCAAAATATCTAGTAATCTTTGGATGACCGCTCTTTGTTTCAAGAACTGTTAGACCGTTGTAACTCGACATATTATATTCATTGCCGTCATTTTGGAAGTATGCTAAAGTGTTCATGGACTTTGAATTACCCATTTTTATTGTTGTTTTTGAAGGAGTGCCATTAGCATTGTAAATTTTTCCATCTTTTATATATCTACCATCGTTAAATGTTTGGTCTGCAAAATATACAAATTCACCATTTTTATATACATAAATTTGACCATTTTTACGATACTTACCATTATTTAATATTTGGTAGCCACCTTCTTTTGCACGTTCAGATTCAGATTTTTCTTTCTTTTTAGGTTGTTCTTTTTTCTGAGTTTGTTGTTTTTTCGTTACCTTTTGCTTTTGTGTAGTTACAGGAGCTGGGTCTTCGTCAACTTGACCTGCACCACCACCTGAAACATTTCCTTTTTCAGGTTCAGCTTCAGGTTTTTGTGGAACATTGCCACCACCTTCATCAACTTTTTGTTCTGAACCTGGATTACCGTCAACTTTGCCTGAAGAACCACCACCAGCTTCTGGCGTTTCATCTGGTTTTTCATCATAAGTTGAAACTTCTTCGTTTCCAAATCTAAAGTTGAAGCTTACAGCCTTCATAAAGTTTTGCATAGCAGCCATAATACCACCAGAAGTGAATAAACTTCCCAATCCAGATGGCAAAAATGCGCCTAAATTAATTATAGAACTCAAGCCAAATGCAGCTTGATTAAACTTTTTAGGATCTACTTCCCAGCCTGCGTCCATGTAGCCCTGTTGCATGCCGAAGCCAAAGCCATTGCCCATGCCCATGCCGTTCATTCCGCCGAAGCCATTTCCGAAAACAGAATTTTGTTTACCAGCATTATTATCGGTCGCAGGAGTATTACCCTTGCCATTGCCATTATCAGCTGCAGGGGTTTCTACCTTTGGAGTATTTGCATCATTTTCCAATTGTTTAAACGGAGAACCGTCAGTATTATATGATTGGGCAGGTTTGCCGTCGCCAAATGTAAATATAATTTCGCCGTTTCCACCTTTTTTAACACCGGTTGCCCCATTTGGCACCTTTCCGGCATAACCTAGATTTTTCGCATCAGCTAAAATTGGATTTACTTGGTTCATTTTCTTCCTCCTTACCTGTACCTAGATACCTAAGTACACAATAAGATATTACACTACATGCATGTAAAAACATCTAAACGCTTGAAATTGCATGGATTTCGCCCCAATTTTACAATTCGTTACATTTTTAAGTTTTTGCCAAAATGCATTATTATATAAGTATATTATACATAAATTTCTAATAAAAAGGAGTACCTTATATGAATGAAAATTTTAAAAAATGCCCTTTTAATAACGGCGAATGTGATAATTCATGCGCATTATTTATTGACCCAAAAGATTTAAACGAATTATTACTTAACAGATTAGCAAGTCTTGGGGTATTAGATAGAAATTTCGGAATATGTTCGCTAAAAACTCTTGCAATGAGTAGCGCACGTAACATTTTTGAACATACAACAACAAGAAGAAGCTAAAAAAACGTCGGTTGATTAGACCGACGTTCTTTTTTTATTGATTAATTTTAATTATTTGTTGTTTTGCATTGCTCTTTGAGCTTTTTGAGTTCTAACTTCTGCATCTTTTTGTGAAACTGTTGCGATGAAGTTGTTGAAACATTCGTTTACTACACTGTCAGATGTGAACCAAGCTGAATGTTCAGAATTGATTTTTGCACGGAATGCGTGAGATTCATTTTTCAAACCAAGTTCTTGACCTTTTGCATATAATGCATCTTTAATATGGTTTTCTAAATCTTCTTGTTGATGACCGAACCAACCTGTGTAATGTTCAGCTTGAATTGATTCGATTAATGTTTCACCGTCCATAGCATCTGAGAAGTTTGTGTTCCAAGCTTCTAATACATGAAGCACGTTGTTTTTGTCAATTTTTGCAACTGCAGCTTTTAACTTATCGTTTTTAGTACCTGCACCTTTCATAGCATCAAATAATTCTTCTGCGATTTGTGCTGCTTGAGCTTCAATTTTATCTTGTTTTGCTTTTGCATCTTTTAAAGCTTTTGCATCTTTATCTTTGTCGCCAGTTGTAGAGATACCGTAAAGGTTCAATTCTTGAAGTTGACCTGTTGGTGCTACATTACCAGCACCTGCTCCTGCTTGTGCACCTGCACCTGTAACAGTTACACCATCAGGGTTTTGACCTGCATGAACTCCGTCTGGAGTTGGGTACATTGGATTTGTTACACCATTTTGAGCAAATGGGTTATAGTTGTATGCACTTGTAAAATCACCACCACATTGTTGTGGGAATGGATTGTATCCAGCATAGTTGTTTATACCAGAAAAATCAAATTGTTGAATAGCATAAGGATTGTTCAAAGCTTGCATCCAAGCTGGAGTCATCAAATCCATATTGCCAAAATCATAGTTTCCATAGTTAGCGCCAAAGTTTAGTCCGCCAAAAATAGAACCTGTCATATTAAATGAACTTACGCCCATTGGAATTCTGTATTGATATATTGGTTGGTGTTTAGCACCGTTTACATTTGAAATCTCGTTTGTCATCTCTTTTTAATCCTCTCTTTAATAATATACGTTTAAATATCTCTCGTACCTATATAAAGTATTTTTTCGAAAATTTATTGCCTAAAGCAGTTAAAATCATGGTTTTCGGGGTGTTTGTAACCCTTATTATTAATGCATTTGAGCGTTTGTAACGTTTTCGTTACAATTAGCCAAAAGCATGATTATCGCTTAATCTTGAGATGTTTTTATGCTAAAATTTTGTTGAAAAAATAGGAGAAAAAATGTTAGAAAATTTAGAAAAAATAACTGATTTTAAATATGGCGAAAATCGCCAACAAACTGCAAGTTTATATAAAAATGAAAGTTCTGTGGATTTTGAACTTTTAAATGGCGGAGAATTAACTTACGTTAATTATTTAAATATGACTGCGCTAATTGAACTTTTAAGCGAGTTTTACGATGTATTTGCAACTGTGTTAGCAAAAACTGGACTTCCATTTGCAGTATCACTTGGCAAAACTTTAATTGATTCTTATGCAAAAGCAGTTGATTGCGACCCTGTTTGCTCAATTGGTTCTTGCGTTGGTTTTTCAAAAATCGTTGACGAAAGAACTGCAAAAAAACTTGCTCTAAGCCAATTTGAACTTGTTTTTGCAATTGGTTACGACAAAGAGGCATTAGAAATTTTAAAGAAAAACGAAAATTTAAAGATTGTTAAATTAAACACTCCGCTTGAAGAAGTTAAAATTTCTGTATCACAAGAATTAAAAATCACTCCATTTGGAGTTTTGGAGCAAGACGCAGATAGAGCAGACTTCAACAAGGATACATTTAAGGTTCAAACAAAGAAGAAACCTGAACAAGAACAGTTAGAAGATGCTATTTTTGCATTTAAGGTTGCAAAATACGCAAAATCAGACGCAGTTGTAATAGCTAAAAACTTTAAAACAATTTCTATTGGTCAAGGTGAAACCTCTTTTGTTCAAGCTTGTGAATCAGCAATGGATTCAGCTTGCGACAGTACAAAAGACGCAGTTTTAGCGACTGATAGAGCTATTACTTCACTTGATATCGTTCACGCAGCCGCAAGAGGCAGAGTTGCATTAATCATTCAATCTGGCGGTTCTGTTATGGATAAAAAAGTTATTGAACAATGTGACAAATATGAAATTGCCCTTGTTACAACTGGAATTGAACATTTTAGAAGTTAGAAAATAAAAAATAGGAATTAGAAATAAAAAATGGATATCAAAAAAAATAAAACAATTGCGTGGCTTTCTGCTGCACATTTTACGACAGACACATACTCTGGATTTTTAAATCCAATAATGCCATTTATCGCTGCAAAAATCGGAATTTCAATGGGTGTTGCAGCACTATTAATGAGTATTTCTCAATTATTTTCACAATTATTGCAACCGATTTTCGGATTTTTTGCAGATAGTATCTTTAAACGCGGATTTATTTTTTGGGGGTTATTGCTAAGCGCAGTATTCTTCCCATTGTCATCCTGTGCAAATAACGTTTGGACATTATTTATATATATTATTCTAGCAAGTTTGGGCGTAAGCATTTTTCACCCACAAGGAATTGGATTTGTAATTAGATTCACAAAAGAAGATTTCACAAAAAATATGGGGATTTTCTTAAGTTTAGGTTCAATTGGTTACTCTTTTGGTCCAATGCTTTCAGCGAGCGTTACACACTATTTTAGCCTAGAAAAAATGCCTTATACTTCAATTGTTGGTGTAATTTTAGCATTTTTAATGTTCGCTTGCGTACCTAAAATCTCAAATATTGATAAAAAACCTGAGCAAAAGAATATTATTGAAGTTTTCAAGGCAATTTTCTCTAATTTACAAGTTAAAATTCTTATTTTAATTTCAATTATGAAAGCTTTAATTTCAAGCAGTTGCGCAATTTTGTTACCATTTTTATGGAAGGATTATGGACACGACGCTTTTTATATTGGAACAGCCTTATTCTTCTTTATGTTGGCAGGTGGAATTGGCTCACTTGTAAGCCCTAAATTCGAAAAATGGATGGGCACAAAACAAGTAATTTATTTTTCAATGCTATCAATGCCAGTTTTAATGTCAATTTTCGTATTTTCATATAAAGCTTTGCCTATTTTAGCACTTTGCGATTTCGTATTAATGGCATTTGTATTAATGCTTGCAACACCAATCACAATGGTTTTAGCACAAAAAGAATTACCTCAATACAAAAGCATTATCGGTGGATTTTTAAACGGCTTCTGCTGGGGTATTGTTGGCGTATTGCTAAGCGGAATGGGATTTATGGCACAAAAATTCGGCGTATTGCAAATGTTATTTATTGCAGGCGTAATTCCAGCCTTTTGTGCATATTTTGTTAAATACTTGAAAGTAAGTGAAAATTAAACTATACTTAAGTTGCTATGAAAATATCAAGGACATCAAATATAAGCGCCCACAGAGATTCGTGGGTTGAAGTGAACATTGAAAATGTTTCTAATAACGTACGAGAATTAAAAAAATGTATTCCTGCTGACAAAAAGTTTTTAGCAGTAGTTAAAGCTGACGCGTACGGTCACGGTGCAGCAATGCTTGCACCAACGCTTTTGGCGCTTGGCGTTGATATGTTTGGTGTTGCGTCAATCGATGAGGCGTTAAATTTACGAGAAAACGGAATTGATGCAGAAATTTTAGTTCTAGGGGCAGTTCCTTACTGGGCTTTGCCAACTGCGGTTGAAAATAATATTACGGTTACAAGTTTTACTCCTGAACACATTGAAGCTTGCCAAAAGACTTACGAAAGACTAGGAAAACCAGTAAAAACACACATTAAACTTGATACTGGTATGAACAGAATTGGAATTTCACCAAAAGATGCGGTGGAATATATTAAAAAAGTTCAGTCCTTGGATTGTATGGAATTAAAAGGAATTTTTTCTCACCTTGCAAACGCTGAAATCAAGGAAAAAACCGAAAAACAACTTGAAATTTGGGAGAATATAATTTCTCAAATTAACACTGACGGCTTGCTTTTACACATATTAAACACTGCTGGCATTATCTCAAGCAACATTTACAAATGCACTTACAATATGGTCAGAGGCGGAATTGGCTTATATGGATTATATCCTGACCTAATTGAAGGCGCTCAAAAAATAAATTTAAAACAAGCAATGTCAGTAAAGACAAGGATTATACATATTCACGAGATTGAAAAAGGTGAAGGCGTAAGCTACGGGCACACATTTGTTGCAGACAAACCAACAACAATCGCAACAGTTCCTTTAGGCTATGCTGACGGTATTCCGCGCCTTATTTCAAACAAATTTTATGGTCATATTAACGGACACAAGGTTAAACAGGTCGGAAATGTCGCAATGGATCAAATGATGTTTGATATTACTGGCGTTGAAGCAAAAACAGGAGATGTTATAACATTACTTGATGAAAGCTTGCCTATTGACGAATGGGCAAAAATTATGGGCACAATCCATTACGAAATAATGTGCCATCTAAAAACAAGATTAACAAGAGTATATACAAGATAAGGGATTTTATGGAAAAAACTTACGATTACGGTATTATTGGGGCAGGTCCAGCAGGTTTTACAGCGGCATTACTTGCAAGTAAAAAAGGGCATTCAGTTGTTTTATTTGAAAAGGATAAAATCGGTGGAACGTGCTTGAATAAAGGTTGTATTCCAACAAAAACAATATTACACTCTGCGGATTTATATAAAGAGGTTAAAAACGCAGAAAATATCGGCATTACTGCTCAAGACATAACTTTTAGTTTTGAAAAAGTTATGGAAAGAAAAAACAAGGTTGTAGAAACTCTTAGAAACGCTCTAACAAAAAGCCTACAAGCTAGTGGCGTTGAAATCGTTGAAGGCGAAGCATTTGTATGCGCAGAAAACACTATAAAATGTGACGAAAACGAATACAAATGTTCAAAAATCATTACTGCAACTGGTTCTGAGCCAAAATCTTTAAAAGGTTATGATTATGACCATGAATTTATTCTAAATTCAGATGACCTTTTTGAACTTAAACAAGCGCCAAAAAACGTTGTAATTGTTGGCGCAGGCGCAGAAGGTATCGAATGGGCAAGAATTTTTAACGACATAAACTGCGAGGTTACAATCGTCGAAGCACAAAGCAGAGTGCTTGCTATTGCTGACGAAGAGGTTTCTAAATATGTTGAAAGAATGTTCAAGATGAGAAAAATCGGACTAAAACTTTCAACAGTGATTGAAAAAATTGAAGACAAAAAAGTTACATTATCAAATGGCGAAGTTTTAGAACCTGATTTTGTACTTGTTGCAATCGGCAGAAATCCGATTAAACCTAAACTTAACGGCAAAACAACAGTGATAGGCGACGCTTGCAATCAATTAATGCTTGCAAATTTTGCGATGTATCAAGCAAGAGCACTAGTTTCAGGAATTCACTTTGATAACGTTTTTGTACCTAGCGTAATTTACGGAGCTCCAGAAATTGCGTGGGTTGGAGCTAACGAACAAGATTTGCCAGCAGGAAGCTACCAAAAATCAGTTTACCCAATAAGAGCGTTAGGAAAAGCTCACTGCGACAACGAAATTGAAGGTTTCATAAAAATATTGTCTTATGACGGAAATATCATCGGCGCACACATTATCGCGAAAGAAGCTTCCGCACTTATTCACCAGTTGACAATTGCAATGCAAAATGAGATTAAGGTTGATGACTTGCAAAAAGTATGTTTTGCGCACCCAACATACTCTGAAGGCGTATATGAAAGCATTTTAGGACTATGAAACGACTACCCGATTACTTAAAACGACAAATTATCGACACTGAAAAAACAAAAAACGTAAGAGCCGTATTAAAGCACAATTGTTTGAATACGGTTTGTGAGAACGCAAGATGCCCAAACAAAAATGAATGTTATCAAAAAAACACGGCGACATTTCTAATTATGGGCAATGTTTGCACACGCAATTGTCGTTACTGCAATATCGGTTGCGAACGTCCTGAACCTTTAGACAAGGACGAGCCAAAACACTTGGCAAAAGCGGTTAGCGAATTGGGGTTAAAATACTCTGTTATAACCTCAGTAACACGTGATGACTTGCCTGACGGTGGGGCAGAACATTTTGCTCAAACAATTGAAGAAATTAGAAAAATTTCTCCAGATACAAAAATAGAAATTCTTACACCTGATTTCAAGGGTGATAAAAAGGCTTTAGATACAATTATAAAAGCACATCCAGATGTTTTTAATCACAACATTGAAACAGTAGAAAATCTTTTCAAAACAGCAAGACCACAAGGGAATTACAGACGTTCACTAGAGGTTTTAAAATACATCAAAGACAACTCTGACATACCTACAAAATCAGGACTTATGGTCGGCTTGGGCGAAAGCGAAGAGGAAATTATGCAAACCTTAAAAGATTTGCGCGAAGTTGGTTGCGACATTTTGACAATTGGTCAATATATTCAACCTTCTAAGCAACATTTAGAGGTTGCAAAATACTACACAGAAGAGGAATTTGAGCATTTGAAAGACCTAGCAAAACAAGCGGGATTTGAAAAATATCAAATTGCACCGCTTGTTCGTAGTTCTTATAACGCTTTTAAGCTTTTTAACTAAATGCCCATAACCTTTACAATAACTCTTTTTTTGCGCATTCCGTCAAATTCTGCGTAATAAATTTGTTGCCAAGGTCCAAAATCTAAGCGTCCGTTTGTTACTGGAACAATGATTTCATGCCCGATAGTCAAACTCTTTAAGTGAGCGTCGCCATTTGTTTCACCTGTTCTATGGTGCAAATAATGCGGATTTGCAGGCGCAACATCCTCTAGCCATTTGTCAATATCTTGGATTAAACCACTTTCTGCGTCATTAACATAAACACCAGCGGTAATATGCATTGCTGAAACCAAAATCATACCGTCCTGGATTCCACTTTTTTTCAAAATTTCTTCAACTTCATACGTAATATTTACATAATCGTGTTCGCGTTCTGTGCAAAACCATAAATAATCTGTGTGAATTTTCATGCTAAATTCCCTTTCTTATTTCTTTAATGTCCAAAAATCTCTGTTCAAAAGTATCAAGAATGGTACCAATTCTAAACGACCAATCAACATATTAAACATAAAAATTATTTTAGTAATATCGTGCAAGCCTTCAAAATTGCCCATTGGTCCAAGAGAACTACCAAAGGCAGGACCTATAATGCTTAACGTTGAAAACGAACCAGTAAAACCTATTACCGCATTATTTTCAATGAACGATACCAAAATCGAACTTATTAATAATATAGTTATATAGAAAATAACAAACCCAATAATTTGAGATATAATTTCAGGTGCAACAGTCGCTTTATCAAGTTTAATCGTAACAACTGCGTTCGGATGAAGGAATTTTATTACCTCGCGTTTCAAATATTTGAATACGATTAACGCCCTCATAATTTTGATACCACCACCTGTTGATCCGGCTGATGAACCAAAGATTAAGGCAATAAACAAAATTATCTGAGCTGAAATTGCCCAATGTGTGTAATCACTGCATGCAAAGCCTGTTGAGGTCATTAAACTCACAACCGTAAATAAAATGTTTGTTAAATTTACAAGTGCAAATTCGTTTGAAGTTCCCCAGAAATATAACGCAATAGCAAGAGAAACACCTAAAATTATAAAAATATAAGTTCTAAATTCTTCGTTTGAGAAAATCATTCTCCACTTAAATTGAGAAATTACTCTGTAAACAAGCGCCAAGTTGCAACCTGACAAGAACATAAACAAAATAACCACCCAACTTATTGCTAAAGAATGATATCCCGCAATTGAAAACTCGTTTGGCGACATACCACCTGATGAAATTGTAGAAAAAGCGTTGCATATCGCATCAAAAATTGGCATTTTGAAATAAACCAACATTGCAATTTCCGCAATCGTCAAAACAATATACAACCCCCAAAGCGCAACCGCAGTATTTTTGATACGCGGAGTTAATTTATCCTCTGTCGGTCCTGGAGCTTCGGCAAAAAACATCTGACGTCCTGCGATTGCAAACTGTGGCAAAATCGCGATAAACAAGATGATAATTCCCATACCGCCTAACCATTGAGTAAACGAACGCCAAAAGAATAGCGTATGAGGGTAGTTATAATGGGTCAAAATCGTTGCGCCAGTTGTGGTTACGCCTGAAATACCTTCAAAAAACGCATCCACAATTCCGAAATCAAAAAATAGGTACGGAATACTTGCAATAAGCGCAAAAATTAACCACGACAAAAGCACTGACGCCAAGCCTTCTGACTTTTTAATGTCAGTCATTTTTTTATCTTTTGCAATAAAATGATTTACTAAAACTTTGAAAAATACACCAATTAAAACCGCAACCGCACTAGTGATTACAAACGGCAAAATTGAAGAGGTTTCACTATAAAATAACGCAACGACAATCGGCAAAAGCGTTACCAAGCCGATACATATAAAAACAAAAGACACCGCGTTAAAAATATAGCTTAATCTCATATTAACCTACCTTAAAAAAGTCTTTTATTTTCTGAGCGTCTTCGTTTTTAGTAAACACAATTATCTCATCGCCAGCCATAACCAAGGTATCGCCCTTTGGAATAATCACGTGCTTGTTTCTATTAATAATTCCGATAACCGCTCTTGTCGGCATAGTTAAGTTCATCAATTTGCGAGTTTCAAAGTTTTCAGGAATAACAATGTCCAAAACCTCGCCCTTACCTTGTTCAACAGTTGCCAAAATACCAACATTTGTTTGGCTAAATTCGTTTTTAATTTCGTGCAAAGCTGCGATTTTTGTAGAAACAGCGATATCAATTCCGACCTGCTCGAACAGTGGAATATTAAACATCTTAGAAACTCTTGAAATAACTCTTTTTACTCCTAATTGTTTAGCCAAAAGTGAGCAAAGAAGGTTCTTTTCGTCATTATTCGTAACACTAATTACAACGTCTGATTCTGCGATTTCTTCCTCGTTTAGAAGTTCTAAGTTTGTACCATCTCCATTTAAAATTAAAGCGTTTGAAAGTGTTTCAGACAGATATTCTGCACGTTTTTCGTTTTTTTCAATAACTTTAACCTTAACTTTTAATGATTCTAAATCCTTCGCAAGCATTAAACCTACATTTCCGCCACCGATAATAGTAATCGTTTTGGTCATATTTTTTTCGTGGAAGAATTTACCTGCTAAAATATCTAGTGAGTGCGAAGAACCCATAAATATAACCTTGTCGCCTTCTTTCAGAACTGTTTCCCCATAAGGAACAAACAGTTCTCCACCACGAGTTAAGCCAACAATCAATGTTTCTGTTGGGAACGAGCAATCACGCAACTTTTTATCTACTAAAACAGAATTTTGTTCTATTTTGTATTCTAATAATTTCGCTTTGCCACCCGCAAAGTTTTCAACATCAAGCGCTTTTGCAACAGTAACAATTCTGAAAATTTCTTCTGTCAAAAGCTCTTCTGGCCAAATAACTGAATCAATTGCAGACGAGATTGTAACATCTGTTTCTTTTAATACTGAGAAAATATTCTTGTATTCTTCTTTTGTTACAAAGCAAATAGTTTTAACTTTTGAAAGCTTTTTAACAACCGTACAAGCGACAATGTTTGCTTCATCATTAGGAGTGCAAGCGATAAAAATATCCGCAGACTTGATGTTAGCCTGTTTCAAGACCTCAATATCAACCGCAATTCCGTTGATAAAACTAATATCTAACTTGTCGAAATCGTCAGAATTTGCAGGTTCTTTGTCAATAACAGTTACATCGTGTTGTTGATAGAACTCTTTTGCAATCAAATAACCAAATTCACTTGCGCCATAAATTACTATTTTCATAAGCAAAATATACTTCAAACAAGGAGTTATGTAAAGACAGTGAATAGTGAATTGTGAATTGTGAGTTGACACTTTATGTCATTCTGAAGCGTCAAAAGAACGCTTTCAAAATAGTCTTGCTATGTTCAAAATCTTGCCATTGGTGAGATCCTGAAACAAGTTCAGGATGACATAACTATTCAACCTTTCAACCATTCAGCCGTTAATCTAAATAAGTCAACTCACTATTCACCATTCACGACTCACTTGCATGACGTCTTTGTATCCCAGTCTAGTTCCTTTGCGCATTTTAAGTAATCCAAGTTGCCATTTTGAATTATCCAAGCCGTTGCGTAACTACCCCATCCATCCATTGAGTTATAATTACCTGTCCAACGATTTGGGCAAGATGATGGAGATAACTGAAAATCACCTGGAATTTCACAGTAAGAATCACTTAACTCCATTGACGTCGCAGTAAAATCAAATATATCAATTCCGTATTGGTTTTTACCTTTATTTGGTCCATCAATATCTACACGTATACGAAGTTCTTTGTCCCAGGCGCCTAGAAGTTGGAGAGAAGCTCCATCTGCTAAAATAACTCTGTATCCCCAATTATCGTAACTATCATCAAGTTCCTCGCCATTCAAATCGGTAGGCACAGAAGAAGAAAAACAACCTTTCTCATCTAGTCCACAATTTTTTGAAACCTTCATAAATTCAAGGATTCGTTCAGGAATACGTTTTTCAGCATCGCTTCCGCTTATGCCGTTGAACCATTCTTCATAAGGTCCATAAACCGCAGTAGCACGACCAAAAGCGTCTTCTAAGTTTGCATAAATCTTTTTAACCTTTGCGACTTTTTCTCTGTCACCTGTTGATTGGTTTAAGTTCGGAATAGTCAACGCCGCAACCACACCAATAATGCCCATTACAACCAAAGTTTCGGCTAATGTGAAGGCAACGGCTTTCTTCAAATATGTCATGCTGAAGCATTTAACAAACAAAGATTTAATAAAATCGACTATTTTCAGCATCTCAGGTTGGTGAGATCCTGAAACAAGTTCAGGATGACAAAAAGTAGTATGTGTCATACCACTCTGCCGAGTAAAACAATTAATAATTGTTTTACGAGAGGTAGACGCCACTTGCGTCATACCGCACTTGTTGCGGTATCTTTTTATTACCTTTAAGATCCCGCAATGCACTTCGTTTATGCGGGATGACACCACTTGTGAATCGACTTTATTGTCATTGCGAACGTATGTGAAGCAATCCAAAAAGAATGCAATTGTGGATTGCCACGTCCTCACGATGTTCGTCCTCGCAATGACGTACCTTTTTACCCTCTCAAAAAACCTTCTCACACAACCGTGTAAAGTAGCGTTACTACTAGGTTTTACCCCCCCCCCGAAGGTTGAGTTCGTTTATTTATAATACTTTCAGCCATAATCATACCTCTTTTATATCAGTATAAATGATATTTAATTATTTTTCAAGCCTTGCTTGAAAAAAGTTGAAAGGCTTAATGGCTTAATGGTTGAAAGGTTAACCTTTAAGCCGTTCAACCATTCACCCATTCAACG
>CAVCIX010000011.1:0-34269 GCA_963602505.1 Anaerovoracaceae bacterium
CCTTCCATAACGGCAACTACTGAGTTTGTTGTACCCAAGTCAATACCAATTGTCTTTGCCATTTTTAATGCCTTTCTTTATTTAATATTAATTACTTTTTTCTCTACATTTACTATATTAATATCATTTTTGCAAAAACCTTAAAAAATAAACAAAATATTAATATTTCATGTTTGAAGTATAATTGTTAGAGTGGAATTAAATTTTAAAAGGTAAAAAATATATGAAAACGGCTATATACCCTGGAAGTTTTGACCCAATTACAAACGGTCATTTGGACGTATTAAAAACAAGTTCTGAAATTTTTGACAAAGTAATTATCGCAGTAGCTTATAACCCAGAAAAGAGAAATTCTGGACTTTTGACTGTTGATGAACGCGTTGAACTAATTAAAAAATGCGTGAAAGATTTTGACAATGTCGAAGTAGATAGCTTTGAAGGCTTGACAGTTGAATATGCAAAAGCAAAAAGTGCGAAGGTTTTAATCCGTGGATTACGCGCGGTATCTGACTTTGAGTTCGAAATGCAATTATCTCAAACAAATAGTGCTTTGGACAAAGAAATTAAAACGATATTTTTAACTACAAGACCAAAATACAACTTTATTTCTTCAAGCTCTGTAAAAGAGGTTATTAGCCTTGGTGGTGATGTTTCAAAATTCGTTCCAGACGAGGTTAATTTGTATTTGAAAGAAAAATTTAAAAACTGTTAAACATGGTTTGACAATTGAATTTGGACTGTTGTAAAATAAAGTTATTACACTAGTGCGAAAGGTTATATTAAAGAAATGAGCGTTCAAAATAATAGTATATACAATTTATTAAGCAGACTTGTGATTATTTTAGATAAAAGTTTTCCAATTCTACCAAATTATTTAGTTGCCGTAAAATTAAAAGATGTAGAAGATATTGTAGATAGTATTTATGGAGCTTTACCTCAAGCAATTCAAGAGGCTAGAGGAATTTTGCGCAGAAAAGAAGAATTACAAATGGAAGCTCAACAAAATGCTGAAAAAATTATTCTTGACGCAAAAAATGAAGCTGCAAGATTATTGAGCGAATCAGAACTTTTAAGACAGGTTCAAAGCGAAGCTGAATTGATTAAAGAACAAGTTATTTCAGAATGCGAAGAAATCAAAAGAAAAGCTTTGGAAGATGCTGAAAACTTTAGAAATCAAGCTCACGACGACGCTATGAGAACAAAAGAAGGCGCAGACGCTTACGCAGAACAAGTTTTATCAGGTGTTGAAAATAATTTAAGCCAATTACAACAATCGGTTAAATCAGCACAAATTTATATGGAAAGATTGAGAGCAGAATCAAACGGTGGTTACGACCCATTGAAAAACAATTATCCAAAAGAACAACCTGCTACTCAAAACATGGACGATTTTAAAATAGAGTAGTTTAATGGCTTAACGGTTGAATGGCTGAACGGTTGAACGGTTGTGTCATCCCGCATAAACGAAGTGCATTGCGGGATCTTTACGGTACCCCCTATCGTAAAACAATTATTAATTGTTTTACTCGGCAGAGTGGTATGACGCACACTTGCTTATGTCATGCTGAAGCGTTTAATGTACAAATTAGTAGTTTAAAGTTCTATGTTCAGCATCTTGCTAACGTGGAATATTTACATTTAACCTAAACAAGATTCTGAATAGCGCAAATTTAGTAATAATGCGCTCTTTGAGCGCTTCAGAATGACAATGAGTACTTAACATTCTTAATAATGTAAACAATTGTAAAGATGAATTTTAAAATACCTCAAACCCAGTTATAATGCTCGATATGATATGATATGATATGATGCGAGGCGAGGTCTAAAGTAGTGAAAAAACGATGCCGATAATATAAACACGGATAAAGAAATAACGAAAGCAGGTGGCTTATGGGTATCAATTTCAACAAAAATAGTTTTGGCAGATTGACTGCACAAACCGCAAAAACAACAAATGCAAACAAAACAAACGCTCAAAATGCACCTGCAAAAGCAAATAATGTTCAAGCAAGCAATAATGCTAATTCATTAAACTCAGCAACCTTGAAATCAAACCAAGGTACAAAATTTGATTCAAATAATTTTGGTTTTGGCAACATTAATAATGAAATAATGCCACCAGAAATACAAACTAAAGATGATAAAAAATCTGATAATAATAAAAGTGACGCAGGAAAAGACACTCAAAAAGATATAGATAAAGAGAAAAAGAAAAAATCTTGGACAGATTGCTTGACTGAAGCAGGTAGAGAATTAAATGCCAATGAAGCTTTCGTAAAAGCAGGCACAGATGGCAACGGTGCTGCATATACTGGTATGGGTATGGCAATGGTTATATTAGGAACAATCAAATTTATAACACAATAAAAATAATAAATAAAAAGGCGCGGTTGATTTCATCAACCGCGCCTTTTTTAATCTTAATAATGATTTTCTTAAGCGATAGCAGCTTTTGCAGTTTCTAATACAACTTGGAAAGCTTCTTTATCGTTTACTGCTAAATCAGCAAGCATTTTTCTGTTTACTAAGATGTTAGCTTTTTTGCAAGCGTTTACGAATCTAGAATAGTTCATGCCGTTTTCTCTAACTGCAGCATTAATTCTTACAATCCATAATCTTCTCATGTTGCGTTTTGTAGCTCTTCTATCTCTGTAAGCATATTTTAATGCTTTCATTACAGCGCAGTTAGCAACTTTAAATATTCTGCTTCTTGCACCTTTGAAACCTTTAGCTAATTTTAAGATTTTTTTATGTCTGTTGCGACATACATTACCGCGTTTTACTCTCATTGTCCACTCCTATCTTGAATACTTTTTGTATGGTAACTCTTTTGAAACTAAATCTACTTGTGAAGCAGCGATTTCAGTTGTTTTGAACAACTTTCTTTTTCTGCTAGCAGATTTGTTTGCTAATAAGTGGCCAATTCCTGCTTTTCTGCGTGTAATTTTGCCTGTTGCAGTTACTTTGTAACGTTTTGCGCCAGACTTGTGAGTTTTCATTTTTGGCATTTTGTTTCTCCTTTTTACTTTGTGTAACCACCTACGTAAAGCATGGCATACCAACGCCATAACTTCCGATTTACGGTGTACATTTATGATATAACATCAAAAAATTTTATCAAGTAGTTATTGTTTAACGGTTAACAAATCTTTTTCTAAAAATTCTTTTAGGTCTGTAATATTTGTCAAAACTGCGTATGCACCAGCACGGTTCATACAATCTACAAGAGTTTGAGATTTGTCTTGAGGTGGAAGGCAACCTATTCCTATTACTCCGCCTGCTTTTGCGGCAAGTATATCGTCAACGGTGTCGCCCATATAATAAATTCTGTCACTTGAAACGTTTGATTTAATAATATTTACGCCTTTTGGGTTTGGTTTTTGAAATCCGTCGCCAACGTGTTCATAGCCGATTATTTGCGTAAAGAAATCCAAAATTCCTAATCTTTTTAGTGTGTATTTCGCCTCGTGTTCGTAGCGACCAGTGAATATTGTTAAATTATAGTCTTTTGCAAGCTCAGTGAAATAGTTTTTATCCAAAATTGCTTCTTCAATATTTATATAGCCTTCAAAATTTTCGTTGCAATAGTGTTCTACATAATAATCTTGCAAGGATTTGTATTCAACCTTAAAGCCATTTTTTTCAAAAAGATACATTAATAAATCCCAGTCGTTATTGTATCCGCCAAGGTGCTTAACTGGCTTTACGTCTGTATCGTAGTCGATTTTTTGCCCTGTAAAATGTTCATAGCATTCTACCAAAATTCTGCAATATGATTTTGATGTATCAATGATTGTTCCGTCCATATCAAAAATCAATGTAGGCTTCATAGTGGATGTCCTTTCTTAGATAATTTTTTATAATAATAGCATGAAGAAATTTTTGTTTATAGTTGTAGGATTATTGTTAATGCAATCAAGCGCGATTGCATTAGATGTAGTGTATCCGACAAAAAAATATGCAAAAATTAATTCTTCTGCAACATTTTTTGTTGGTTCAGTAAAAAGTGGTGACAAGTTATTTATAAATGACGAAGAAATTAATGTTCACCGCACTGGTGCTTTTGCTCAACAAGTAAAATTAAGTGCGGGTATAAACAAGTTTGTTTTGAAATCTGATGATACAGTTTTGTCTTACACAATAGAAAGACCATTATCAGGCGGAAGTTATAAGCCAGCTACATTTCAAGCTTTTGAAACTCCTCAAACCATAGAGGTTATGCGCGAAGGTGCGCCATTACGTGCTACTGCGGTGCAAAACGGCATAAATAGAATTTCTCATTTTCAAAAAGGTATGCAGTTAAAAGCTAATGGTGAATTGGGCGACATGTACAAGGTTGAACTTGCGCCTAATGCTTACGCTTGGATTGCAAAATCTGATACAAAACCTGTTATGCAACCTTACGAACGTGCTTTTTTGTACGATTACAGAAGCAAAGAAATTGATGACAAATACATTTACGAATTTGCACTTTCGAAAAAAACTCCGTATTCAATCTCAGAAGGCGAAGAAATGATTTTAAAAATCTTTAACGTTGGCGCAAATGATAATAATACTGCGGTTTTCAAAATAAAATTGAACCAAAGATTAATGGGTTATGATTTAAAATATAAAGGTTCAACACTTATTCTATCAATTAAAAAAGAACCAAATCTAAACAAGAAAAAGCCTTTGAACAACATAAAAATCGTTGTTGATGCTGGTCATGGCGGTAAAGAATTGGGCGCCGTTGGATGTTGCAGAAATTACGAAAAAGACTATAATTTGTCTATTTCAAAATATTTGGAACAAGATTTGCGAAAAATGGGCGCAAACGTTTATATGACGCGTAATAACGACAAATATATGTCTTTGAACGATAGAGTTAGATATACAAACGAAAAAGATGCACAAATTTTTGTAAGCGTGCATGCAAACTCACTTCCAGATGCAATAAATCCGCAAACACGACGTGGCTCAAGCGTATTTTATTATTATGATGAGGCAAAACCTTTGTCTGATGCGATTTTGAATTCTGTTTCAAAGAAAATGGACGTAAATATTGAAGGTGTTAAACAAGCAAGCTTTGCGGTTGTTCGAAACACTTCTGCCGTAAGTGTTTTAGTCGAAACAGCTTACGTTATAAATCCTGATGACAATGAGCTTTTAATGAATGATAATTTTAGACAATTGTATGCAAAAGCAATTGCAGACGGTATTAAAGATTATGTTTGGGAAGGCAAACCAAAAATATCTTGGTTAAACAGACATAATAAAATAGTATTTGAAAAAATCAGTTAATTATTCGTAGCGTAAAGCGTCGATTGGGTTTAGTAAAGAGGCTTTGTAGGCTGGATAATATCCAAAACCTACACCAACAATTCCTGAAAATCCCAAGGATAGAATTATTGAAAATGCTGAAATAGAAATTTTCATTGCGCCCAAAAGTCCGATGATTTCTGAAATTGCGCATCCTAAAATTACGCCAATTATTCCGCCAAAAATTGATAATAAAAAGGATTCAAAAATAAATTGAATTCTAATATCGCTTGCTTTTGCGCCGATTGCCATACGAATACCGATTTCTTTAGTTCTTTCGGTTACAGATACAAGCATAATGTTCATAATGCCGATACCACCAACAAGAAGTGATACAAGAGCGATTACGAATAAAAATAGCGACATTGTTCTAGCTGAGGACTTGATTGTTTCTTGCATTTGGGCAAGGTTTCTAATTTCAAAATCGTTATCTTGAGTCTTACCGATATGATGTCTGTATTTTAGAATTTCTTCAATGTCATTTTGAGTTGTTTCGATGATTTCGTCATCTTGTGCTTTAACCGTAATCATTGAAACAGTTCCAGGGAAAGAGGTTCCAAAAACCTTCTTTTGTGCCGTTGTAATTGGAATAAATACTAAATCGTCTTGGTCATGCCCCATTCCTGATTGACCTTTTGTTTTAAGCAATCCGACAACCTTGAATGGAATTCCGCCGATACGGATAGTTTTATTAATCGGATCCATATCGCCAAAAAGTTCATTTGTAACCGTTTGACCTAAAATCGCAACTTTTGTATTATTTTTGATATCTTCTGGAATAAAATTTCTTCCTGATTCAATTTCATAATTTCTTATAAATAAATATGGTGCAGTAGTTCCGCCAACAGAGGTTGACCAGTTTTGGTTTCCAAAAGTTAATTGTTTTGTTTCTGCTGAATACGGCGCAATTGCAAGAACACCAGTAGCTTTTTGTTCAATTGCTTCGGCATCTTTGAGCGTAAGCGTTGGACGGGTACCCATACCCATACGAACGCCACCACTTTTTGCAGAGGCTGAACGTATCATAAGCAAATTACTGCCCATAGATTCCATATCTTTTGTGATTTGTTCTCTTGAACCAGTACCGACTGCAAGCATTACGATTACTGCGCTAACGCCGATAATGATACCTAAACTTGTTAAAGCTGAACGCATTTTGTTTATTTTTAATGAGCGAATTGACATATTTAATATTGTTTTTAAATCTATCATTTTTGTTTCACCTCATCAGAAATAATGTTTCCGTCCTTAAATCTAACTACGCGTTTGCAAAATTCAGCAATATCAGGTTCGTGAGTTACTAAAACTATTGTTTTTCCGTGTTTTTCGTTCAATTCACAGAAGAAATTCATAACCTCAATACTTGTTTTTGTGTCCAAATTACCAGTCGGTTCGTCGGCAAGTATTATTGGCGCGTCGTTTACGATTGCACGCGCAATTGCAACACGTTGTTGTTGACCACCTGACATTTGATTAGGCATGTGGTCCTCACGTTTTTCCAAACCTACAATTTTTAAGGCTTCTTTTGCCTTTTTAATTCTTGTTTGCTCGTCAATACCCTTGTAAATCATTGGTAATTCTACGTTTTCAAGTGCAGAAGTTCTTGAAATTAGGTTAAATCCTTGAAAAACGAACCCTAATTTTACATTTCTAATTTCAGAAAGGCTATCACTATCTAGATTTAGAACATCAATTCCGTCTAGCAAGTAGCTACCTGAATTTGGTTTATCAAGAGTGCCTAACATGTTCATAAAGGTTGATTTTCCAGAACCTGACGCACCCATAATAGCGACAAATTCACCTTCTTCAATACTTAAAGAAACGTCGTTTAAAGCATTGAACGAGCTATCGCCTGTTGCGTAAGTTTTTATTGCGTGTTTAACCTCTATAAGTGCCATATTAGAACATTCTCATTGGCGGTTTTTTACCACCCTTGCTATCTGTTTTTGCTACTGATTTTCCACTGCCAACAATGACTTTGTCCCCAACGTGAACATTTCCTGAAGTTATTTCAGTGTAAGTATCGTCATTTGCGCCTATTTCAATAGTTTCTCTAACTGGTTTTGATTTTCTCAAAACCCAAACACCTTGTGTATCGTATCTTTTGATTTCGCCTTTTGTTACAGGAGTGTATTTTAGCGCAATTGAAGGTACGCAAAGAGCGTTTTCTTTCTTTTGAGTGATGATTGAAACATTTGCAGTCATTCCTGGTTTTAGTTTCAAGTCGTCGTTATCAACTTTTACTACAACAGTGTAAGTTACTACGTTTGAAACAGTTGTTGGTGAAATTCTAACTTGAGAAACACGACCTTTGAAAACTTGGTCTTGATATCCGTCAAGCGTGTAGTCAACTTCTTGACCTTCTTTGATTTTGCCTATATCAGCTTCTGAAACATTTACTTCGATTTGCATTTCTTTTAAATCTTTTGCAACAGTGAATAATTCAGGTGCTTGGAAGCTTGCTGCAACTGGTTGTCCAGGATCTACGTTACGGGTTACAATAATACCGTCAACAGGTGAGTATATGTATGCAAAAGAACATTGATGTTCTGCGTATTCCAAATCAGCTTTTGCAGCGTTTAAAAGGGCTTTGTTTGATAAGTAATCTGCTTGTGCTGCATCTAATTCACTTCTTGCCATAAAGTTTCTTGCAACCAAGTTTTTATATCTGTTATAAGTTTTTAAACTATTGTCAGTAATAGCTTTTTGTTTATCGTAATTACTTCTAGCCTTGTCAACATTGGCTTGTAGCAAACTTGTATCCATAAGGGCGATTAGTTGTCCAGCTTTAACTTGAGAGTTGAAATCAACATAAACCTCCATCATCAAACCTGATACTGTAGAACCAACGCTGACAGTGTTTACAGGGTTGATTGTGCCTGAAGCTTCAACAACTTGTTGAATTGTGTGGTTGATAACTTCTTCTGTTTGATATTTTTTTGAGTTGCCAAAAATTACCTTGATTGCAACCAAAACTACAAGTAATAATATTATTGATATTATTGCGATTTTCTTTTTATTCATTAGTTACCCTTTTTACTTTTTCTTTGTTTTTTAGATTTTTTTTGCGTATTTTCGCTATTTTGAACATAAATTTCATCAACTTTTGCGATTTCAAGTTCTAATTTTGCTTTTGAAACGTTATAGTCAAAAATTAATTTTACATAACTTTCTTGAGCCTTGTTGTAATTTACAATTGCGTCTTGAACCTCTAAGAAATTACCCAAACCTACTTCGTATCTGCCCATTGCAAGTTCTAAGTTTTCGTAAGTTTGTTTTACCGCAACTTCAGTAAGTGGAATTTTCTTTTCGTATTGAACCATATTTACATAGGCTTTTTGAACGTTAAAGTAAATGTCTTTAGAAAGTTGATTTACCGCAGTATCAGCGACGCTTAGTCTGGCTTTTGCCTCATCAACTTTATATTTTATGTCCATTACGTTAATTGTTGGAAAATCAACAGTACCTTGAATTCTAAAGCTATTTGTGTTGTTGTCATTAGCCGTTAGACCGTATCCGCCCTGAGCGTTGATATCTGGTAAATATTGAATTTTTTGGTACTTTAATTCTTCTTTTAATGCATCTCTAGCTGCGATATAAGATTTTAAATCAGGTCTGTGTTCTTTTGCTATTTTTATTGATTCGTCAAGTGTATAAGGAAATTTTGTAACCTTGTATGCTTCGTTCAAAATTTCATTTTTCTGAACCATAGTTTTATAAGTAGCGCCATCTTTTAGAGCTGGTGCTTCAAATTTTTCTAAATCTTGAGTTGTGTGTTTTAGCGCAACATCAGCATATTTATTGTCAAAATTGAAGGTTTCAAGTTTTGCGATTGAATATCTTGGAGAATAATCAATGTACATTGAGTTATTTAATGCTACAACCGCCGTATCGTAAGTATTTTGTGCTGATACAAGGTCGATTTTAGCGTTGCTCAAATAAACCTCTGAGTTTACAAGGTCGATTTTTGATTTCAAACCTTCTTCAAAATATGCTTTTGTTTGTTGATATTGTCTTTCGTTTACAAGAATGTTCGCTTCTTGAACTTTTATATTTGCAGATGCAGCAAGAACTGCGTAATAATTTGTTTTTACGTTAAAAATTGTTTTAATAGTTTCGTAATTCAAGTCGTAATCAGCTGCAATTTTGTTTAATTTTGCTTTTTTAATTCTTGCGCCAACCTTGCCAAAGCTGAAAATTAGTTGTTTTAAAGAGGCGTCAATTCCATAAGAATTATCGCTTTCACTACCGCCAGAGGTGCTAGAATAACGTCCGTAATACCCTGTTCCTAATGATAGCGAGGGAAAGTAGGATGCTTTAGATTGACCTAAAATTGAGTTCGCAACAGTTACCAAATCTTGATATTTTTGGATTGAAGGGCTATTTTCTAAAGCAATTTTGATACAATCATCAAGAGTTAAAGTTGAATTTTCCTTGATATTTACAGTGTTTGACTGTTCTTGGGCTTGAAGTGTTACTTCGTCTTTTGAGGTTGTTTTATCGCTATCTTTTTCTGCAAAAATTCTTTTTAAGAACTTCTTCTTTGGTTGAGTTTGTTCTGTTTGAACTTGAGTATTGTCAGAAGTCGCATCAACAATGGCATTTGCGCTATTTGCAAATGCGAAAAACATAATAAATAGTGATAGTAAGACTTTAGTTATCTTTTTCAAAAGAAAATACCTTCCTCTAACTATCACCATTATATATGATATATGTTAATATTAAAAGCAAAATAGACGTTTTGTTATGTATTATTAAGTATTAAAAATTCTATCGCCTGCATCGCCCATTCCTGGGATAATGTAGCCTTTTTCGTTAAGACCTTCATCCACTGCGGCAGTTATAATTTCAACTTCTGGGAATACTTTTTGAATATTTTCAATTCCGTCAGGAGCTGCCATGATACAAATACATTTGATATGCGACATTGGAATTTTCTTGTCTGCATAAAGTCTGATTGCTTCTATTAAAGAATTACCAGTTGCAAGCATTGGGTCTGTGATGTAAATATAGAATTTTTCTGGGTTTGGAGCTTCCATTGGAACCTTGTTGTAGTACCAAACTGGTTTTAAAGTTTTTTCATCTCTGTACATACCAATGTGTCTAATGCAAGCTTGTGGAAGAATATCAATTGCTTCGTCTGTAAAAATCAAGCCAGCACGTAGAATTGGCGAAATAATGATGTTAATATCGTCTTCAATTGTTTTAACTTTTGTTTTTACAATCGGAGTTTCAATTTCTTTTTCTACAAGTGGCAAATTTTTTGCTGCTTCGTACAAAAGTACACGAGTGATTTTTCTTGTCGCAATTCTTACGCCCTGACAATCCGTATTTTTGTCACGCATTGTGCATAAGTTTTGCAAAATCACTGGATTTTCAATAATTCTTACTAAATCTTTGTTCATACTTATACCTCTTTATTTCTTTTCTTTTTTTTCTATATCTTTTTGTACTTTATCTATCCATAAATTTGTATTATCTAACATTTTCTTTTGGTCAGAGTAAGAATGTTTTTCAGTATTTGAAAAATCAATTTCTTTTCCAAAAGAAGTACATTTATATGTTATTAGAGAAATTTTTTCAAGCATTGAATTTAGCAAACTCAAGGCGTAGCCTAATCTTCTAGGCTGTTGAATAATCAAGAAGCTTGTATCAGGAGTTGCCTTGTCGTTTGGCATATATACTTCAAGCGATTTTGAACCACCAAGTCCAGTAAATTCTACTGTTACACGAGAACCTTTTGGAATACTAATTCCTTTTTCTGTGATTATAAAATCAACAAAAACCATATCATTAACGATTTTTACTTTTTTAACGTATCCAACCTGAATTCCAAGCATTCTAACTGGAGAACCTTGTATAATTCCATCAACGTCTTGTAAAAAGATTTGATATCGGCTAAGTTCTTTTGTCTTTTTTGTATGATAGAAGGTTACTGCGCTAACAACTACAAATAAAAATAAAAACCAAATAATAAGTTCAACGAACCAATGAACATTTTTTTTGTATTCAGTTTTTGTAGTTGTTTCTTTCATTTTCTATCCGAATTTTTAATTGGCTTTTTTGATGTCCGAAAGTGTTGGATCAAGAAGTCTTCTTCCAACTCCTTCAAAATATACAGAACAAAGCTTTTTATTTCCGTAATTTATAAGCTTTTCAACTCGTCCATTTCCGAAATCTTTATGTACGACTAAATCGCCCTTTTCTAAATTAATTTCTGTTCTTGTACCAGTATTTGCTGGATATACAGGTACAGTTTCAGGTTCTTTAAGGCTTTCTTCTGTTATGTTGTATTGTGATTTAATATCTTGATGTGGTGCTTCTTCTTGAATTTGTTGTTCTTCAACTAAGTCATTTTCATCAGGATGAATTTCATCTAAGTAGGAATCATCTTCAAACTCTGGAATAGGTTCTTCAACTATTTCAGGCTCTTGATTTTCGTAAATATCTACATCTTGAATTAAATCTAAATCTTCTTCTGTCAAATCATTTGGATTGCTTTCAGCTTCGCCAACGTCGATAATTTCTGACTGTTGATGAGGTTGTGCAACATTTTCCACAGGCATTTCTTGTGGCTCAATTGATTTGAAAACAGGTGGCGCAACTTCGCTAGGTGCTTGTTGTTGAGGTGCTTGTTGCTCTTGTGGTTGTTGTTGAGGTTGCGCTTGTTGCATATTCTGCATATTTTGCATATTTTGCATTGGCGGAACCGCTTGAGGGTTTGCCATATAAGGTTGTTGCATATATGGTTGAGGTTGCACAAACGGAGTTTGCATATATGGATTATTCATATATGGTTGAGGCGCAAACATTTGCGGTTGCGGATATACAGGCGGTTGTTGCGGATAGAAAATCTGCGGACCTTGTTGCATTGGCATCATTTGCGGATATACCATTTGTGACATTTGTTGCTGGAATACTTGTTGAGAAGCTTGTTGTTGTTGCTGATAAGCCTCTTTTTGTAGTTTTTCAGCTTCGTGTCTTTGTTGTTGCTCTTTTAGTTGCTTTTGTACAAGTCTTTGAGCGTCCTCTTGTGACATTGTTGTTTGTGGCGCAACACTCATTATTTTTGCGCGTTCTGATAGTTTCAATATCAACGGCATATATTGAGTAGCTTGACCATATACAACAAATTCAGTTCTGCCAAGAGAGGTCAAGAACGTGTTGTAGCTTGCAAAATCTTGTTGTTGCAACAACGGTGTGAACAGAATTAAATCCTTTGATAATTTCTTCAATTCTGTGAGGTATTTGTATGAATAGGAACAATTTATAATTGTATATGCTTTTTTGCATGAGAAAATTTGTTTTAATAACTTTTTGTTAGAATTTCCGTTTGTGATTTTTACAAACACATAATAATCGTCAGAAAGTTCTTTAATTAAGCTATAAACGTAAGATATAACTTCTCTTTGAATATTATCATCGGCTTTTGAAACATTAATAACAGTTGTTTGATTGTTCAATAATGACTCAAACAAGTTTTTGTATTCCATAATATTTCTTGCGAAAATTCCAGCTTCATCGTATCTTACAAGCGCATTTTTTAGAAGTACAAGCTCTGGCAATTTTGAGTCATTGTATTGTTTTTCAAGAATGTCAATGAACTTGTTTACTGGAATATATGGTTCTTCAAGACTTGATAAATAGTATTGAATTTCTAAGAAGGTTTCTTGCAAAATAGCTTTACTTCTTGCGCTCTTGAATTCAAGTCCGTTCTCGTAAATGAAATTAATAAGTTGGTTATTGATTGGTAGGCGGAAATTTTCTGTCATTGTCAAAGAATTTTTGTCAAAGATACTTTCTCCGTCAGTGTCAATAATAACAGTCTTTTTGCCGTAATTTTTGATTTGTCTGTTTAGGGTTTTAATAGTTAAATCAGTGTTCTCCTGATTTTCGGAACAAATAATTAATTTATTTTCTAAAAAGCTTTTATCTAAAGATACCAAAAGGTCATCTTCAATGAATTCACCTATCAATATTGGGTTTTGACCTTGAATAAGTCTTAAAAAGTCGATTGAATTTATGTTTGAAATAGCGCTATTTATTGCAGGAATTGAGCCTGAATAAGTAGTTATAACTCCGTCTTCTGTTACGTTGAAATTAATTTTTGCAATAGCAACATTACCGTGTTTGCTTGATTCAAGATGCATGATTTGTCCAATGTACGACTCACGGCTGTCTTTTATCATTACAAATCCGGATAAGAACAAGTTGTCACTTGTTTCGTAAAAAATTTTTACCAGGTTATTTTTAACCTCGAATATTCTCATGAGTTTGTTCCTTGAAATTTATTTTATCATGAAAAAAATTTAAAAAATGCAAATTTTTTATATCAAATTAAATTTATAATATAATAATTTTATGGAAATCTATTCTGAATTTAATAAACAAAAAGATTTAGTTGTAATTTTGGGCTTTTTTGACGGGATTCATTACGGTCATAAGGCTGTTATCCAAACGGGTATTAATTTTGCAAAAGAAAACGGTTTAAAAACTGCGCTTGTTACCTTCAAAGACGCACCGTTTGTTTATTTTGGCAAAAAAGAACCTAAATACATTCTATCAAAATTAGAAAAAGAAAGAATGTTAGAAAACTTTGGAATAGATATTTTATATGAACTTGATTTTGATGAAAAATTGGTTAATTTATCAGCTTCTCAGTATTTAGAAAATTTGGTGAAAAATCTTAATCCGCGCGCAATTGTAACAGGATATAATCACTATTTTGGGTATAATAAGTCTGGAAATACTGATTATTTTCGCTTAATGCAAAAAGAATACGGATATGAATATTTTGAAGTTAATCAAATTAAATCAAAAAATGGAGTTGTAAGCTCTACAAAAATCCGTGAAGCCTTGAAAAATGGCGATATTAAGCTTGCAAACAGTATGCTTGGATATAGATTTTTTGTAAGAAACGAGGTTATAAAAGGTGTTCAAATAGGTCGTTCAATTGGGTTTAAAACCGCAAATTTGTTATTTCCTGAGGATGTTATGGAGATTTCAAACGGAGTTTATGCCGTTGAAGTCGAAATTGATGATAAAAAATATATGGGCATCGCAAATTATGGTTCAAAACCAACGGTTAAAGCCGATGCGACAAAATTATTAGAGGTTCATATTATAAATTTTGATGAAGATATTTATGGTAAAATTATTAAAGTAAGCTTTTTAGATAAAATAAGAGATGAGAAAAAATTCAACTCGTTGACACAGTTAAAAGACCAAATCACAAAGGATATAGAATGTTTAGAGTCGTAATTTTAGGGCATGGCGAAATGCTTTCAAATTTGATAATAGGAACGCAAGATGCAAAATGCAAAATTGTAGGCGTTTTTAGGTATGAAAGATTGAAAACCTGTCGTATTTATAGAAAAATTAAGGATTTTTTATGGCCTTCGACTGAATATAGTTATATAAAGAGCTATAATTTGCCTGAAATTAAATCAAATAGCGCAAATTCAGAGGCTTTTAAAAAGGAATTATTGAAATTGCAACCTGATATTGTGCTTGTTGGAACTTGGTCTGAAATCTTGAAAAAAGATATTATTCAACTGCCAAAAATCGCGATGATAAACGCTCATCCTTCGCTTTTGCCGAAATATAGAGGTCCAAACCCTTATTTGCAAACTATTTTGCATAAAGAAAACACTTCAGGACTTACTTTTCACTTAATGACTGAAAAGCTTGATGCAGGTCCGATTTTGTTGCAAAAAACGATTGACATCAAGCCAAACGATACAGGTAAAGAGCTTAAGGAAAGAACAGTGCTTACTGCAAGAAGTGCTGTGACAGAGCTTTTGAACTCCTTGGCTGATGATTTTATAATCCCAGTTGACCAAAGTGAAGAACGCGCAACGTACTTCCCGCAAATAAAAAGAGATGATGTGATGTTGAACTTTAAACAGTCAGCAGAAGACATTTACGCGCACATAAGGGCGTTTTATCCTTGGACAAAAACATATTTTGCACATAAAAATAAATTTTTTATTCCAAATCCATACTGCGTTGAAATTTTAGAAAATGATACTGACGAAAAAACAGTTGGAAAAATTGTTGATAAATCAGAGAAAGACAAATCTATAACTGTTGTTTGCGGTGACGGAAAATTGATAAAAATGTCGCACTTACGACTTTATGGCTGGCATAATCGATTATTCACAAAATTTTATATCAAACATTTTGTCAAAAAGAATGACGTAGCAGAGTAAAATTGTGAATTGAGAATTGAGAATTGAGTTTATTGTTGAAAGGGTGAAAGGTGGAACGGTTTAATGGTTAACCGTTCAGCCATTCAACCATTCAACCATTAAGCTATTAAGCCTTTTAACCAAACAAAATTTCCACTTTATAGACGATTTAAAAACGCTTCTGGCATGGTATTTTCGTAGTGTCGAATATAAATGGAAGAATTTTTTATGTTGTCAAACAATTTTGATGAAAAGATGTTAGCGGCTGACATTTTTGAAGTGAAAAAAGCTTCAAACGCTTTAACAAAGCTATGGCAAGACGCAAAAGACATCGAAATCACATTTGATTTTTTGGAACCAAACGGACCTTTATCTAAAATTTTTGGAAAATTTGCAAAAAACCACTAAGGTGTGATTAAAAATTTAATAGCTTTTCCTTCAATATGTTGTTGCATAGCATATTCAACGTCTTTTAGACCAAGTCTATCGGTGATAAGCTTTTCAACTTCAATTTGCCCTGAGGAAATTAAATCAAGCGCTTCTCTAAAATATTGAGGTGTGTGGTGAAATACGCTCATCAACTTAATATCGCCGTAGTGCATTTTTGTTGTGTCAAATGTTACTGTTGAACCGCTTTTGCAACCTCCGAAGAAGTGAACAGTGCCTCCTGGACGAACGCAGGCAAAAATTCTTTCCCAAATTTCAGGCAAACCAACGCATTCTATTGCAACGTCAAGCCCTTTATTTTCGTCAGAAAAATCTTTAAAGATTTTTTCAGGATTAGGATATTTTTTCAAATCAACAATCTCGTCAGCGTGTGCAAATTCTTCTGCAAGTTTTAATTTTATTGGATTTCTGCCAGCAACAATAACTCTTGCGCCCTTTAATTTTGCAACGCGTGCAAACATTAAACCAATAGGTCCAATACCAATAATACCAACGCTTTGACCAGCTTTAATATCTGTTCTTGCTGCGCCGTGAACAACATTTGCTAAAGGTTCACAAAATGCAGCTTTTTCAAAACTTAAATTATCAGGTAAAATAAGCATATTTTTTTCTACAATTCTTGCTGGAACCGTGATATATTGTGCGTATGCACCGTTAAGTAAATCTAAATTTTCGCAAAGATTAAATTCGCCTCGTTTGCAATAAAAACATTCTCCACAAGGTGCAGAGTTAGCAACAGCAACTCTATCGCCGACTTTTACGTTTGTAACTCCTTCGCCTAATTGGTCTATAATTCCTGAAAATTCGTGTCCAAAGCCTGATGGAACCTTTTTAATTAAAACGGGATGTCCTCGGCGAAAAGTTTTTACATCTGTTCCACAAGTCAAGGCAGCCTTGATTTTTACCACAACTTCGCCCTTTTTAGGTGGTGTAACTGGAACATCTTCATATCTGATATCTTGCGGAGCCCAAAATCTAACTGCTTTCATATTATTCGCTTACCTTTATAAATGCCTTATATACTTTATTTGATATTGTATCATCAAAAGCTTTTTGCGTGTCGTTAATGTCAAAAATTGTTGAAATCCCATGAACATTGACTTTTCCGTCTTTTAAAAGATTAAAAGAGTCTTCTAAATCTTTTGGCGACGGAGAATAGCTTCCTAAAACAGTTAATTCTCTGTAATAAATCTCGTTGTTTGGGTATCCGAAATTTTTTGGCGTACTTGCAAAAATCAAGATTTTTCCGCCATTTCTTACCGTTTTTAGTGCCAAATCAATAGTTGGGTCAGCGCCTGATGTCATAAATACTGCGTCTGCGCCCAAGTCGTCCGTGTGGGATTTAATAAAATCAACAGTTTTTTGCGTATCTTTTGAGTTAAATGCTTTTATTCCATTTTTATTTGCAAGTTCAATTCTGTCGTCAAGTAAATCGCAACCATAAACGTCCATTCCAAAGGCCTTTAAGCCTTGTGCCATTAAAAATCCGATTGAACCTAAACCGATTACAAGCACTTTTGAATTTTGTGGTAATTCACATCTTTTTATAGCTCTAACGCAACAACCAAGCGGTTCATAGAAGGCTATTTCTGCATCTGTCATATTTTCAGGAACACGGTGTGCAACATTTTTTAGATGTTCTTCTGAAAGATAAATATATTCTGCAAATCCCCCAGGGAAAATGTTTGTAGCCTTAAAATGTTTGCACATTGAATAATTTTTATTTTTGCAATAAACACATTCAAAACAAGGGATATGGTGTGAAGTTACAATTCTGTCGCCGACCTTGAAATCCGTTTCAGAATTTATTTCTGCGATTTCGCCAACGACTTCGTGCCCTAAAACTGTTCCGTCTTTGACTAGGTGTTCTCTGTATTTCACGATATCTGAACCGCAAAGTCCACAACCGTGAACCTTCATAATAGCACCTTTTTGACCGTTTAAAGACGGTTTTTCTTGTTCAGTTATTTCTATTTTTCCATTTTTGTAAATTGCGACTTTCATAACTGGAATTTTACCACAAACTTGCAATCATCAATTAAAAAATATATAATTTGTGTATGACGATAATTAGAAAATTAAGAAATTCGGATAAAGACAAAGTAAAAGATATGATTTCCTTTTTGGGAAATGATGAGGCGGAAAAGTTTGTAAAAAAGCTTGTTAACACTTCTTGCGCCTTGTTTCATTATTGGCTACCTTTGCGAATGAAATTTCAAACAGAATCTTATGTTTTGGTGGATAAAGACGATTTGCACGGTATGATTTCAGTTTTGCCAGTAAGCGGAAACCCTTTTAAAATCAATATTACAAAGCTTTTATTTAAAAAAGATTATTACGATATTGGTAAACAGCTTGTGGAATTTATTATTTCAAGATTTGGCGCAAAAGGCGCTCAAACCTTTATTGTAAATATTGACGAGTCTTTTGATGAACTATTAAAACTATTTATTGACGGTTGTGGGTTTAGAAAATGCGCGTCAGAAGAGTTGTGGCGCGTTAGTAATGTTGATTTTAGAACCCCAGATGCAACTGTGTTCAGACCGTTTAAAAATTCTGATGCGCAAGCGGTAGCAATGCTTTTCAATGATTCTTTGATAACTTATTTTAAACCGTCGTTATTAAAAACAAAAGGCGAATATTTAGAAAAAATATTTAAAGGTTTGGTCGAAAATACTGAATTTAAGTATGTTCTAGAGGATGAAAATTTGCAAACCTTGTTGGCATATTTTTCAATAGAAACTTACGATAATTACAATTATATCCTTGATATTACTGTTTCAAACGGCTTTGAACCTGATTATGACGTGATTTTAGGGTTCGCAAGAGCACAGATTGCAAAACGTCAAAAAGAGTTTTCGTTGTTTATAAAATTGAAAAAATACACGCAAAATTCTGAAAAAATAGAACAATATCTAAAGGACAAGGATTTTAAATGCGTGCAAAACCAAATGGTGCTTGTAAAAGACTTCTACAAGCTTATAAAACAAGAGGTTCCAACGCATGAAGTTGTGTTATTTTCAGAAACAAGCCGACCAGTTTTTAAAATTTAGAACTGTAAAACCTCATCAGGCTCCATAATTTGGCAGTTTAAGTTTTTAGTTTGCAACATCATTGAAAATCTTTTGATATCAACTTCAATTATATCAAAAGTGTTGTAGTGCATTGGAATTGTTACTTTTGCGCCAATCCATAGGGCTGCAATTGCGGCATTATCAATGTCCATTGTGTAAGTTCCGCCAACAGGTAAAAGCGCGATATCAGGGTTGTAAAGTCTTTTGATTAGCTTCATATCGCTATAAAGTGAAGTGTCGCCAGCGTGATAGATTTTGACCCCGTTAATGTCTAGGATAATTCCAGCGGGCATGCCAGTGTAAACTCCGTCAATAGTAGAACTTGAGTGAAAAGCAGGTACAAATAAGGCTTTACCCCAATCGTATTCAATCCAACCGCCGAAATTTACGCCTTTTGCGCGAGAACCTTTTTGTATGCAGTAATTTGCAAGTTCAAAAACGGCTGTAATTAAGGCTCTTTTGTTGTTCGCAATATCAATCGCACTACCCAAATGGTCAGCGTGACCGTGTGTTACAAAGATGTCTGTAATATTTTCTTCTCTATAGTCATAATTGCTTACCTGCAAAAATGGGTCTATAAGAATAGAGCGTTCATGAGTTTTAATCTCAAAAGCACTGTGTCCTAAATATTTTAAATCAAAAGCCATAATTTCCCCTTTTTTGTTTTAATTTAGCATAATTTATTGTAAAATACAAATATGCAAAGTTATGAAAAATATATGCAAAAATGTTTTGAACTAGCCAAAAAAGGTATTGGAAAAACTTCACCCAATCCGCTTGTTGGTTGCGTCGTTTTGGATAAAAACGGGGTAGAGATTTCAGAAGGATTTCATGAAAAATATGGCGAAAATCACGCAGAACGCAATGCTTTGTTAAAACTAAAAAACGATGAAGCGCGTGGTGGCACGTTGATTGTTAGTTTAGAACCTTGTTCGCATTACGGAAAAACTCCGCCTTGTGCTGATTTGATTGTCGAAAGAGGATTGAAAAAAGTCGTTATCGCAATGCGAGATGTAAATCCGATTGTTGCAGGAAATGGTGTCAAAAAACTCCAAGACGCAGGAATTGAAGTTATTGAAGGCGTTTTAGAGCAAGAAGCAAAAGATTTAAACGAAGTTTTTATAAAAAACATGACAGAGCAGGCGGTTTTTGTTGCCTTAAAAACCGCAACAACGCTGGACGGGAAAATTGCAACAAAAACCGCCCAGTCAAAATGGATAACTTCTCAATCTTCACGCGATAAAGGAAAAGAGTTGAGAACTTTTTATGACGCTGTTTTGACAACTTCTTCAACAGTGCTTGCAGATAATCCGAAATTTGATTGCAAAACAAAAATTTTGCTTGATAGAAAATTGAAATGCGATTTTGATATGCAATATTTCAAAACAGGCAAAATATACGTTGCAACTTGTGTTTCCGAGTTGCCAAATGCGCCTGAAAATGTTGAATTTATTCAATGTCCAGAAAAAAACGGTAAAATTGATTTAAAATATCTTTTTGAACGTGTTTTTGAACTAAAAATAATGTCAATTTTTGTTGAAGCTGGCGGAATTTTGAACGGTGAATTAATTGAACAAAATTTGGTGGACAAAATTTATCAATTTATTGCACCAAAAATTATTGGCGATAACGACGCTAAAAGTGCTTATGCAGGACGCGACGTAGAAACACTTGATTTAGCCCGAAATTTTGAAATAAAATCTGTTGAAAAATTTGATACAGATGTTCTATTAACACTGAAAAAACTATCTAGTTAAATTTTGTTAATAGTGCAAGGATTTATTAGCAAAAAATTTTTTGACAAACGTTATAATCTTCATAAGAAAGGAATTAAGCATGCAAATTAGAAATATTTTACCAAGTGTACAAGTAAATAACTCAAAAGTTTCAAACGATACAGTAAAAACTAAACCTATGCCAATGGATAGCGTTAGTTTTTCTACAAATATAAAAGAAAATGAAAAGAATTTTGTTAAATTAAGAGAAGAAATTTCAAAAGACATGAAGCCTATTATGTCTAATTCGGAAGCTGCTTGTTGGGATTTTTACACTGAAAGTACTCCTGAAAATATGGATAAAATGAACGTTGCTCAAGATAAAGCGAACGATTTTTACGATAACAAAGAAATTTATGCAAAGCTTAAAGAAATCAACGAAGCTGGCGGGGTTGCTGATAAAAAATTAAAGAAACAACTTAGAAATCTTACAACTGCGTTTGGTGACGGTATTGAATACAAAGAAGAACTTAAGGCTATGAGTACAAAAGAGAACGAAATTTCTCAAAAACTTAACTCATATCAAATGACAATTGACGGAAAACCTGTTTCAAAAGCTGAAATTTCAAAGATTATGGAAACAGAAAAAAATCCAGAAGTTCGTAAAAAAGCCTCTGACGCTAAAATTAAATCAGGTGATTTAATTGCAGAGGACTTGGTAGAATTAGTTAAAATGCGTAATGATTTTGCTAAGAAAAAAGGCTATGATAACTATTTTGACTATATGTTAGAAGAAAATTATGATATCAAACCAAAAGAATTAGATAAACTTTTGTCTGATGTTGCAAAAAATACAAAAGACTCTAACAAAAAGGTTATGGACGGCGTAAAATCAGAATTGTCGAAGGCTTTCGGCGTTGCACCTGAGGATTTAAGAAGCTATCATTTTGGATATCTTGCAGGCGAAGACCCTGAAAAACTTGTTAATGACCAAATTAAAACAAAAGAAGAAGTTGTAGATATTTCAAAACGCGCTTATGCAGGCATGGGCTATGATGTAGATAAACTTCCAATCAAGTTAGATTTATTCCCACGTGAAAACAAAAATACTCATGGGTTCTCATTCCCAATTGAAGCTGGTAAAGACGCTAGAATTTTGGCGAACTTAACAAATAACGTTTCAAGTATTGATACCCTAATGCACGAATTGGGTCACTCAGTATTTACAGTAAAAACAAATCCAAAATTACCATACATGGAGCAAGATACAACAAGCACAATGACAGAAGCAGTTGCAATGATGATGGGCGATATGCCAAGAACTGAAGGACTTGTTAAAGATAAAGTTTCACCAGAAGTTTTTGCTAAATTCCAAAAATCAGCAGCAGAAGAAGATTCAAAATTTGTTGGCTCAAGTATGGCAATCATTGATTTTGAACGTAATATGTACAAAAATCCAGACCAAGATTTAAAACAACTTTGGAAGGATATGAGCGTAAAATATAAAGGCAGAAGTGAAAAAGATGAAGCTACAAATGAATGGGCTACAATTCCACACTTCTTGTCGCACCCAGCATATTACCAAAACTACTTTAGAGCATCTTTAATCAAGGCTCAATTGTACGATGCTTTGACTGAAAAATTCGGTAATTTGACTGAAAATAAAGATACTGCAAAATATTTGAACGAACATATCTTCCAATATGGCGGTTCAAAAGAAGATGACGAAATCTTAGAAGAAGTTACTGGTAAACCACTTTCAGCAGACGCCTTCTGCGAAAGAATTAACAAAACAGTGAAATAACCCTCAAAAAAGGAGCAATTTATGGATATAAATATAAACGGTGTAAAAAAAGCACAAAAGAATGATAACAATAAAGTTCCAGACTATTTGAGTGGTGAAAATTCTGCTCAAAAATCTGGTAGTATTTTTGATAAAACAGTTATTGGTGAAATAGAAAAACAAAATAAAAAATTAGAAAATCCTTTAGGCAAACCTGTTTTTACAATGACTGATGCCGACAAGAAAGAGATTGAAGAATTAAATAAAGATGCTAAAAAAAGAGAAAATTACAAAAAAACATTAGAAAATAGAGAAAAAGCTGAAAAAGCTCGCCAAAGAGTAATAAGAAATTATTCAGACTACATTGAAAAATATAAAATTAATGTAAAAGGAAAAACAGCAGAGCAAATTAAAAAAGAAGTTTTGGAAAAGTATCAAAAAGACGATACAATAGGCAAACCAAAGCAATCTAAAGAAACTTCGCCTAAAACTGAAGAAACGCCAAAATCGTATAATTACACAACAGACCCTAAACCTGTAAAGAATTATAGAGGTTTTAGTACACGCGAATATAATTTTAGAGAAAACGAACGTGAAAATCTTGATAGTTCAAATTATGATATGGACGAAAGAGATAGAACAGATAAAGACTTTGTATACACTTCTGAAAGAAGTACAAGTCGAACTCCAGAAACTGACAAGTCTTACAGAAAACAACGTGAATTACATTCTGAAAATGAAGTTGACAGCCATAAATATTCTTATGACAAATCTGCCATAATGGTTGAAACTTACGGCGGATTTAGAGAAGCAACAGTTTTTGGCGATAAACAAGGTTATCACGGAAAAGTTGGTGCTAATAATTTCAAAATGTACAAACGTGAAAACGGTTGGGACCCTGGAAGCCAATATTTAGGCAGAATTGGACGTCTTGATGTTGATATCGAAGAACGAGAAATTCAATATACAATGCATGGCTTAAACCATTATTATGGTAACATTGGCGATGATGATTTTGAAATGGAATCTAAATCAAAAGAATTTTCAAACGCAGACCGCGTAATTTATGAAGGTAAATACAAAGGCAAATCTTTCCAAGTAGAAGTTGGACGAGATAACGTAGAAAAAGACGACGGTGACAGAGTTATCAGAGGTTATTTTGGAGGTCAAAGAGTTGATATTAAAAAACGTCCAGCAAAATTAACCGATAATGATAGATTAAAAGTAAAAGATTTACCAAAAGATTTTGAAAATGTTGCATCATTTATCTTTGTTGCACAAACAGAACTTGAAAAATCAGGTAGAAATAAATAGGAGATATAATATGGCAGATATGAATATTAATGGATTAGGTAACGTACAAAACGCGAAATTATCTTCTTCAGAAAAAGCTGAACAAAAACCAGAAGAAATTATGCTTTTTGGCGCATCAACTTCAGAAGCTTTGGAAGCTCAAGGTAAAATTAGAAGAACTGCAATTAAAAGTTATAAAGGTAATATTGCAGGACAAGATTTTAATTTGAGAAGAAGAGATAATATTATGGAAAGAGGTTACCAAATTGTTGGTAACATTGGTGATAAAAAAGTCGATGTTGAAGAACGCAATAAAATAGTTTCATTTACTAATGAAAAAACATTTTCAGGCAAAATTGGTAATGAAAAATTTAGCATGAAATCAAATGAAAAAGCTCTTTCTGTAACTGCTAAAAAAACTTACAAGGGTACGTACAAAGGTAAATCCTTCAAGATTGAATATGCAAAAGAAAACGCTGTTTTAGATGATGGCGATAGAGTTATGACAGGCACTTACGGCAATCAAAAAGTTGATGTGAAATTTGATAAGAAAATTTTTGGATTTTCAGACGGCATTGATGAAAATAAATTACCAAAAGACTTTGCTGATGTAGCAGCTTTGATAATGGTGGTTAATAACGACCAAATCGAAAGAAGCAAAAACCCAAATGACAGTAATATAAAATAAAATTTTAAACATAAAAAGTTAGGGGTTCGTTTTTAACGAACCACGACTTGTTTTATTAATTGTCTTTATTTTTTATTTGTTTTGTCTTATTTTGTGGTAAATAATTTTCATCTGAAACAACCTTTTTACCAGTAGTTTTTTCAAAATCTTTTCTTGCTCTTTTTGCAACACTTCCACCTTGTTTAGCTGCTATTTTATTCTCTTCCATACCTGTCGCATTTTCTGCTTCTGCAATTTGACGGGTAGAAAGTTCTGCAAGTGCAGTAAAAATTAATTCTGCCTCATTCATGTGATCTCTAAGATTTTGAGATTTTAAACCCTTTAAATCTTTATGCTCCTTAACACTTAAATTTGACCATTCTTTGTGAATAATGTTAGTTAAAATGGCATATTCTTCGCCTTTTGTAATTTCATGGTCTTTCCAATAATCAGTTAATTTATTTCTGGTTTCTTGTCCCATCATTCTTTGTTGAATCCACTTTTCAGAACGACCTAATTGTTTATATGTTTCTCTTGCTCTATCAATAGCGGTTGTAGGGTCTGCCATTTCTTTCATTCTTTCATAACCTACTTTTGCAAGCCACTGCTTAACTGGTTCTGCCTTTGGGCTTGGCACTGATTGAATTAACCTTAACATAGTTTCAACATCAGCAACATGAGTTAAACGCATTTTTCCGTCTGCAGCTTTCATTTTCAACTGGTGACAATTTGTCACCGTTTGGTCGGAACCTTCATCTCTGAGGCGTTGAGCTAATTTTTTCCAATAAGTTCTTGCCCCCTGATAATCTTTATCTATTAAAATCGCAATTAAATCAACAATTGAAAAATACCATTTTTCGGCATCTTCATCATAATGTGAACGTATTTTTTTATCTTCAAATATTTTTATATTATTTTCCATATAAATGCCTTTCTGCTTTATTTAATTCTAACATAAAAAAACAAAAAGCAAGTAGGGGTTCGTTTTTAACGAACCCCTACTTGCTTTTAATCTTATTTCTTTTTATCCGAACGTTCACGAACAGAAATTCTAATTGTTGTACCGAAAAATCCGAAGGCTTCACGAAGTTTGTTTTCAATGTAGCGTTTGTAGTGATCCTTCATCAAATCCGCATTGTTTGCAAAAAGTACAAAGGTTGGCGGTTTAATGTTAACTTGAGTAGAATACAATAACTTCAAGCGTTTATTTTTAACGCTTTGAGGCGGATTCATCAAGTATGCTTCATTAATAACCTTGTTCAACAAACCTGTAGAAATACGTTTTGTGCATTCCGCGTAAACTTCCATAGATTTTTCATAAATTTGGTTCAATCTTTGCTTTGTTACTGCACTGATGTAAATTTTTGGTGCGTAACTTAAGAACGGAATTTCATTTACAAGTTTCTTTTCAAATTGACTTACTGAATTTGCTTGCTTATTTTCAATCAAATCCCACTTGTTAATTGCGATAATTAAGCCTTTTCCTGCCTCAGTGATGATTGAAGAAATCTTCTTATCTTGGTCGGAAATACCTTCTGTTGCGTCGATTACAAGAATTGCGATATCACATTCGCGGATTGAATTTATTGCTCTATCTACGGCGAATTTTTCAACGCCATAGTCAACCTTAGCTTTTTTTCTAATCCCCGCAGTGTCGATAATTGTAAATTCTTGGTCTTTATAAGTTAATTTGCTATCGATACTGTCGCGAGTTGTACCTGATACGTCAGAAACAATTACACGTTGTTTGCCCAAAAGTGCGTTTACGATTGAAGATTTACCCGCATTCGGACGACCTACAATTGCAAGTTTAATATCTGTATCTTCTTCTGTTTCCTCGTCAGCTTCAAAGTCTTCTGTAAGCATTTCTAATAAGTCGCCTACTCCGCCAGAACCGTGAAGTGCAGATATGCCAATAGGTTCACCTAACGCAAGAGAATAAAATTCGCTTGTAAAAAGTGCTTGAGCAGGGCTATCAACCTTGTTTACTGCCAAGAATATTGGTTTTTTGCTTTGGCGTAAGATATTTGCAATATCTTCATCAACAGGAGTTACCCCGTCTTTACCGTCAACGATAAAGATAATTTTTTCTGCTTCTTCGCAAGCAATTTTTGCTTGGTCGTAAATTGAAACCATGATTTCGTCTTCGTCCCCAGGAATAATTCCGCCTGTGTCGATGACTGTAAACCATTTATTTTGCCATTCTACGTCAAAATAAATTCTATCACGTGTAACACCTGGCATATCGTCAACGATTGATTGACGTCTGCCTACAAGACGATTGACAAATGTCGATTTGCCGACATTTGGACGTCCAACTATTGCAACTATTGGTTTTCTTTTCATAGTTTTTATTGTAACATGGACATGGATTTATGGGAGATTTTTTATGAACTATCCAAATTTAGAAGAATTAATTGAAGTTATAAGAACATTACGTTCAGAAAATGGCTGTCCTTGGGATAGAGAACAGACTCACGCGTCGCTTAGACCCAATATGCTTGAGGAAGCTTACGAGGCAGTTGACGCAATTGACGAAAATGATATGGCGCATTTGCGCGAAGAATTGGGCGATGTCTTGTTACAAGTGCTTTTGCACTCCCAAATAGCTGATGAAGACGGTGATTTTAATATTGAAGATGTCGCAAAAGAGTTGAAGGAGAAATTAATTCACCGTCATCCGCATGTTTTTGGCAATACAAAAGTTTCATGCGCTGATGATGTGGTTGTAAATTGGGATAAATTAAAACAAGAAGAAAAAACAGAGAGAAAATCGCAAATGGACGGAATCTCTAAGAGCCAATCAGCTTTGATGTCTGCACAAAAAATCTCAAAACGTGCGGTAAAAGTTGGGTTTGAATGGGATAAAGTTGAAACACTTTGGGATTGTGTAAACTCTGAAATGCGCGAATTTAAAGAAGCCTGCGATGAAAAAGATAAAGCTCACATGGAAGATGAAATGGGCGATATCCTTTTTGCAGTCGTTAATTTGGCGCGTTGGCATAAGTTAGATGCAGAACAATGCTTAATTACGGCAAATAGAAAATTTGAAAAAAGATTTAGAAAAATGGAAGAATTAGCAACAAAACCTTTGACAGAGTATTCTTTTGAGGAATTTGACGCATTGTGGAGAAGTGCTAAAAAGGCTTTGCAATAGAATATAAAAAGAAAGCGGACATCAATTGCCCGCCGAAATATGGATAGTAATAAGATTATAGGGATATCTAGGGATAAATATATATTTTTTCTAAATTATTAAATCTAAAATTTCATCAATCGCACTGCCAGCAGTTTCGCCTGTTTGTGCTGAATTGTTACCGTACTCTTTTACGCCAAGATAAGTAAGCATTTCCTTTAAAGTTACAGTACCGTCTTGGTTCAAATCCATTGGATTATCTTCTTCGTCGTCATCGCCTTCTCCGCCACCGCCACCAGCTCCGCCAGCGTTAGCGTTTCCAGAACTTGCAGAAGACTCATCAGTTTTGCTTGATGCTATTTCTGTCGAATTTTTTATGTCGTCTATGGAATCAGTAATTGAGTTAGAATTTTCTGAATTTTGGTCAAACTCCATTGCTAAATCGTCCAAACCTTCAATCTCCATACCTGCTGGAGGTCCGAATTGAGTGTTTGAGTTGTCTGAAATAGAAGAAATTGTCGAATTAGCTTGTTCTTGAATAATTTTTTCAGTTTGTTCAGAAATCTGGTCGATAATTTGGCTGAAAACATCTTCAACAGAAGCGCCACCGTTTTCTTGAGTTTCAGTAGCTTTTTTGTAAGCTTCTAAACTAGAAACGTCATTCATTAATTTCAGCATCATAGAGTTATCACTATTCAATAGTGAACCTAAACCAGCGACCATTATTTTATTTTCCTCTCAAAGTCTATTTATATTCGGGGTAAACTTTTTGTTTACATGGTTATTTTGTCATTTTTAAGCAAAAATCGCAATCCTTTACATGGTTGAGATTTTGTTAAAAAGCATGCCGAAAAAGCATGATACGCATGCTTTTTCGGCATAATAAAACTATCTAAAATCAACGAACTCAACGTTATTTTTTAGCGTGTTACAAATATTTGAAAATTCTTCGTCGTTGTAGCTTGTTTCACTCATTAAGTTTTCATCAAGTGTTTTTGTTGGTAAAAACTTTTGCAAATAATATTTTTTTGCACCTTTTATAAGTTCGCCAATTTGTTCTAAATCCTCAACTGATAATTGAGATTTTACAACTGTTGTTCTAAATTCGTAATTAACGTCGCTATTCATAATTAAATTAATGCTTTTTTGAATTTTTTCGATATTTACGTTAACTCTCGTAATCTGTTCATATTTATTCAATGGTGCTTTTATGTCCATTGCAACATAATCAACCAAGTTTTCTGCAAAAAGTTCTTGCAACAAATCAGGATTAGTCCCATTTGTATCAAGTTTTACTAAAAATCCAAGGGCTTTAATTTCTTTTATAAACTCCTTCAAATCTTTGTGTAAAGTAGGTTCTCCACCAGTGATTACAACTCCGTCAAGTTTTCCTTTGCGTTTACTCAAAAATTCAAAGAACGCCGGCACTGAAAGTGCCGGCTCTTTGTGTTCAAATAATTCTGGATTGTGGCAATATCCACAACTGAAGTTGCAACCTTGCGTAAACACTATACATGCGATTTTTTCAGGATAATCGATGAAAGTTGTTTTTTGCAATCCTGCTATTTCAAAAGACATTCTTCTTTTTCCTTAGAAAGTTCTTGTTCTAATGAATTTGCAATATCAAAAGTCTTTCTATTTTTGAATTCAGCGCGTTTGCCTTTATTCCATTGTTTTACAGGTCTGATGAAACCAACTACACGTGAGTAGATTTCGCATTCATCATTGCAAGTTGGGCAAGTTGAATGTTCACCTGCGATATATCCGTGGTTTGGACAAACACTGAAAGTAGGTGAGAATGTGAAGTATGGAAGTTTGTAGTTTTCACATACTTTTCTTACGAAATTCTTCATTGTTTCATTGTTGTGGCATCTTTCACCAGCGAATACGTGAACAGTTGTTCCGCCTGTGTATTTTGTTTGTAAATCGTCTTGCATATCCAACAATTCAAATACGTCATCTGTGTAGTTTACAGGTGCGTGAGTTGAATTTGTATAATAAGGTTCGCCTTCATCGTTTGCAGTGATGATATCTGGATAAGTTTCTTTATCAAGTTTTGCAAGTCTATAAGTTGTACCTTCTGCTGGAGTTGCTTCTAGGTTGTAGTTATTACCTGTTTCTTCTTGATATTTAGTGATTTCATCTCTCATAAAGTCCATAACTCTGATTGCAAAATCATGTCCTTTTTCTGTTGTAATGTTTTCACCAAATAAGTTCATACAAGCTTCATTCATACCGATTAAACCAATTGTTGAGAAGTGGTTTTTCCAGTATTGTTTAAATCTTGCATAAATATCTCTTAAATAATATTTAGTATATGGATACAAGTTGCTATCTGTGAATTTTTCAACTAATTTTCTCTTAATTTCAAGAGATTCTTTAGCTAATAACATTCTATCTGATAACATTTTGAAGAATTCTTCTTCGTTGTTAGCTTGATAGCCGATTTGAGGTAAGTTGATTGTTACAACACCAATTGAACCAGTCAATGGGTTTGAACCGAATAAACCGCCACCTCTGTATGCTAATTGTCTGTTATCAATTCTTAAACGACAACACATAGAACGTGCATCTTCTGGGTTAAGGTCTGAATTTACAAAGTTTGAGAAGTTTGGAATACCGTATTTTGCAGTGATTTCCCATAAACCATCTAAATCTTTGTTATCCCAATCAAAATCTTTTGTAATATTGTATGTTGGAATTGGGAATGTGAATACACGACCTGAAGCGTCGCCCTTCATCATAACTTCGAAGAACGCTTTGTTAAGCATGTTCATTTCTTCTTGGAATTCGCCATAAGTTTCTTCCATGATTTCGCCACCGATGATAACACCTTGGTCTTTGTAGTAGCTAGGTACTGTCAAATCCATTGTGATGTTAGAAAACGGAGTTTGGAAACCAACACGAGTTGGAACATTCATGTTGAATACAAATTCTTGCATAGCTTGAAGAACTTGGTCGTAATTCAATTGGTCATATCTGATGAATGGTGCTAACAAAGTGTCAAAGTTTGAAAACGCTTGTGCACCAGCAGCTTCACCTTGAAGTGTGTACATAAAGTTTACGATTTGACCTAAAGCAGTTCTAAAGTGTTTTGCAGGTGCAGATTGAACTTTACCTTCAACACCTTTGAAGCCTTCCATTAATAGGTCTTTCAAATCCCAACCTACGCAGTATGAAGCTAAGATATTCAAATCGTGAATATGAATATCACCTTTGTTGTGCGCATCTTTGATGTTAGCTGGATAAATTTTGTTTAACCAGTAACTTTTTGAAATGTTTGATGCGATGTAGTTGTTCAAACCTTGGATTGAGTAACCCATGTTTGAATTTTCGTTAACTTTCCAGTCGATTTCTTTTAAATAATCGTCTGTCATGTCAACAGATGCGTTATTTGCAAAATCTCTTAATTTATTGTGTTGTTCACGGTATAAAATGTAAGCTTTTGCAGTTTGTTTGTATTCAGATGATAACAAAACTTGTTCCACGATATCTTGAATTTCTTCAATAGTCGGAGCTTTTAGGTTAGATTGTTTTTCTCTAACGAAATTTTTGATAATACCGATAACGTTTCTTGTAAGTTGTTGCGCGGTTTTGGCGTCAAATTCTTTAGTGATGCTTGAAGCTTTTTCGATAGCATCAGTAATTCTTGCTGAATCAAATTCTGCAAGTGCGCCGTCGCGTTTGATAATTTTGTCCATAATGTGTGACCTCCTCCTAGTCGCGTGAGTATAATAACAAATCAAATAAGCATTCCGACTATTACGGTTGCGGACCAGTGAGGGACTTACACCCTTACTTTCCTTACTTGATAAAACTATTTTATCATATAGTTAAAAGTCATGGTCAAAGTTAATAAATGTTCATAACGAAATATTAAATAGGAGATAGTGAGTGGTGAATAGTGTCATGTCATGCTGAAGCGCTAAAAGTGTAAGTTTGTAGTTGAAAATTCTATGTTCAGCATCTCCTGCAAGTCTTGACAATAAACAAGATTCTGAACATCGCAAGACTGTTTCGAAAGCGTTCTTTTGACGCTTCAGAATGACAAGATAGTGAGTTGCAATTAGTGAATAGTGAATTGACTACCGTTGAAGGGCTGAAGGGTTGAACGGCTTAAAGGTTAACCTTTAACCCATTAAGCCTTTCAATTATTAAGCTATAAGTCAATAAACAATTAAGGCTATAGGTCGATTTATAATTAAAATGACATTTTGAATATAAATGAACTTAAAGCCTTATAGTCTAAAAAACAATTCACTACTCACTATTCACCATTCACTATATGTACAGTTGATTTAATTTTCCTTTTAATTTAAAATATTCTCAAGTCGTACTCCATGGGGGCCTAGCGGACCTCTCGACCCGAACGCTTTAGCGGGGTGCAGAGCCTACTGTGAGGGCTTTGTGGGTATTGATGAGTTATTTAACATTGTTGACGGGCTGAATTGCGATGGCGTAATCTGTCGAACCATGTCAGGGTGGAAACACAGCAGCATTAAGGCAATCTTTGCGGGTGTCGTACTTTTGGTCAAGAGGTGTTATCTAGCAAGTCTTTATTTACAAAGTTCGATAGGTAGTGGTACGGCTTTTTTATTATCTTTTCATGTTATAATTTTTTTATGGAAACTTTAGCACAATTTGTACAAAGAAAAAGAGAATCTCTAGGCTTAACTCCTTTTGGTTTGTCTAAAAAATGTAACGTTCCTGCGATTATTATTGAAGAAATCGAAGCAGGGCGCGAACTTTTTTTGTCTGTTACAGTTAGACAAAACCTTTCAAAAGGTTTGCGTTGTACTGCGGAAGAAATCAAAGTTTTAGAAAAAGATTTCGAATTTGAAGAAGTGCCAATGGAAGTCATGGATGTGCTAAAACAAAGAATTTTGAACGGCGAAACAGAATTATATTGCCCAAAATGCAAGTCGTTATTGAAAGTTCGCATTGAACAAATGTACGATTTAGAGGATAACGTCGTTTATGCCCCTCGCGGTTATTGCCCAAAATGCGTTTTTCAAATTAAATAATTTATAAAAATAAAAATATTTGTTAATTTTTGTAAAATATGCCCAAAATCATGTCAATTTTTACTTTCAGGGCACTTTAACATGTCATCAGAAGGAAATAGTAAAGTAGATTTTATAAAGGAGAATTTAACATGTTTACAGGTATTCCATATTACGGCACAACTTATGGCAATCGTCCTTATCACAGAGAAATGGGCGAAACTCCAGAAGATATGGCTAAAGCTGTAAAATGGCAAGAAGCTCAAGAAGCTAAAACTCGTGGTGATAACTACAGACCAAGAGAAATGGGTGAAACACCTGCAGATATGGCAAGAACAGGCTCTGCAAGAGATACATATTCAACACCTCCAGCTCGCGGAACTTCAAGAAGACCAAGAGAAATGGGCGAAACTCCAGAAGATGTTGCAAGAAGCAACCAACCTCAAGACAGCCGTCAAAGAGAAATGACTGAACAAGAACGAGTTCTTGATATGTATGCATAATCTGTTTGATTAATAAGTTTAATAGGCGCCGAACGGTAAACCGTTCGGCGCCTATTTGTTTGGCGGATTTTGCGTATCGCAAAATCCGCCGTTTCTAGTTATCTCCTCCTTTCGTTTAAATACAACTATCTTTGTCGACAGCCATTGTGATTAAAGACACTAGAGCGCTAACACCGATAATGATGTAAAGAGCTCTTGCCCAAATTGTCATATCGCCTAACAATTTGGCAACTAAATCGAAGTTGAAGGAACCGATTAATCCCCAATTTAGAGCGCCAATAATGACTAGAAGATAACTAACTAATTTTACGTATTGCATAATATCACGCGACCTTTCTTGAATACTGACAATAATATTATTGAGGAAAATTTTAGTTATTTTATTCGTAGAAAGTTTAATTTTTAAAGGAAAAAGTAATACGATTGAGTAATAGCACTTGAAAAAGGTTAAAAATGTGATATACTGGGAGAAAGAACATATTTTCATGGGGACGTACTGGATTTTGACAGGATGTTTGATGGGAATAGGTTGCGAGTCCGAGCGCTGTTCTCGGTTATCAACGAGCGAAACAAATTAAGTGCTAACAACAATGTTGTAGTAGCTGATTTCTCTAGAGCTAGAGCTCTAGCTGCGTAGATTAAGTTCCGCAGTTCAGCCTTCTATGTAGTCCAGCTTGCCGATTATATAGGAGCCACCATGCAAGACGCAGTGCGGTAATGATTGTAGCCGTATCAAGATAACAATCGAGGTGCGGTACACTGAAAAATCCTTTGATTAAGTTATCGGGTTTGACTTTTCCTGACTTAGTTGAGCGAAAAAAGCCTACACTCGTAGAGATTTATTTTTATCCATTTTGGACGCGGGTTCGACTCCCACCGTCTCCATAATTTTAATTTTTTTAAATTTACCCCTTACAATGCAGTATTTGCAATATTTGCAGAGTTCTGACGATTTTTATATTTTTTAGAAAAATTTGCATAAAAAAATTAAAACCCTCTATTCTAAAGTGTTTTAGATGTTCGTTTCGCACAAACTTTTTACTATTTTTTATTTGTTTTTATAGAATATATTTGTCTTCCTATTGACCAATATTGTGGTAAATTTTCGATTGGTAAACCATTAATAAAAGCAATATCATCAAAAATATCCACAATTTCTC
>CAVCIX010000012.1:0-32523 GCA_963602505.1 Anaerovoracaceae bacterium
AAAGAATCTTTCTTCCACGGCGCTTCTTTCCACGGTTCTAACTTCATCGCATAATCAAATGTCATACCGCACTTGTTGCGGTATCTTAAAAGATCCCGTAATAAATACGGGATGACAAAAATATAAATAAAAACTCAAAGCTCTAATAACTACAATCTACAATCAAAGAAAGGATTTAGTAAACAAAATTTTAAACAACAAATCATTCCGATGTGAATGAAGGTTTTAGGAAAAGGTAAGGAAAATTTATTTAATTTATTAATACTCTCTCTCTCAATTATTTATTCAAAATTTAACCTCCCAATCGGGAGGATTTTTTTTGCAAAAAATTATTATTCAAAAATTAATTCACTAATCATAAATATGTCATTCTGAAGCGTTAATTTGACGCATTTTAATTTAACACACTATGTTCAGAATCTTATCATTGGTGAGATGCTGAACATAGGACTTTAAACTACAATTTTGTACATTAAACGCTTCAGCATGACATAAGCAAGTGTGCGTCATACCGCACTTGTTGCGGTATCTTTTCGTTTTTCAAGATCCCGCAATGCACTTCGTTTATGCGGGATGACACAACCGTTTAACCCTTCACCCATTCACCCATTCAGCCATTAAGCTTTTCAGCTGTTAAACAAAAACCGAAAATCCGCTATGTTCCATAGTATTCAATTGCATCGAGGTCGTTTTTCCAATTCATCATATCGTGAATTTTTGCTATTGTTTCTGGAAAATGTTGTTGCAAGTATTGCGCACGAACCCCTAATGAAACTTTTCCGTCTGCAAAAGTATTCGTAATTGCGTTTGTTTCAGCGACGATTTCTGCTAATCCGCCCCATTTTCCGCCATAATGACCTTTTGCTTGTGTAAAATATGAAACGTGGTCGCGTTCTTCGTCTGAGTGGTATTTATTAAAAGCTTCACGCTCTTTTAAGTAGGTTTCTCGAATATCTTTATTGTCTGTGAACATTTTATTTTCGCCCAACAATTTTTCTCTATAAGTTTTTTGTTTTTGAGCGTCTTTTGCGTGTCCTAATTCGTGCAAAAATACAAACAAATTATCCATTACAGAAACTTCTTTTGATACTGGGGAAAATCCTGCTTGATAAACGCTATCTGTACTTTTCATTTTGTCAATATTTTCAACAGTTTCAAACAATTCTTCACCTGGAACTTTTTTCATTAAGTTGATTAATTCATTTTTATTTCCAGTGAATTTCTTTTCAAAATCAATAGAAGCTTCGCGGTTATTATTCAAGTTTTTTACGGTAAGCTTTTTATCATTTGTTGTAATATCATATTTATAGCCATTTTGTGAAGAAATAAAGTGGTTATCGTTTACAACTTCAAAACTTTGAGAAAGCCCCATTAAAATTTTACCGTCTTTGTTTGTGATTTTGTAATCAATAATGCGGTTGCCTTGAGGGTCGTCTTCGTATAAAAATTGAGTTCTTGTACCGTTTTCAGACTTCATATCTTTTTTTATGGTTTTTATGCCAGTTGTTTTATCAACGGTTCCTTTTGAAATTTGTTTTGTTTTGCCGTTTGCATAAGTATATTTAATGTCAAATACGCCACTGATTTCAGACGGAAGCATAGTTTCTTTTCTCAACATGTTTCCGTTTTTATCGTTTTTAACGACCGTTTGCTCAAGCAAATTATATTTCATATTCTCGTAATCATATCGCTTTTTAACTGTTGTAACGGTATTGTTTTTCAAGTCGATTGTTTTACGGTTACTATCATTTACCGAACCATTCATATCATACTCGGTTTTTGAAAGCATTTCTGTGCTTTTGGCATCAAATTTAAACTTACCTTTATACCCGCATTTTAAAGAAAATTCTTTTTCTGGTTCAAATTCGCTTTGGCAGAATTCGTCTGGTTTTACGCCAACAGGCAATTGAGCAATTGCTCTACTTACTTTCTCGTTAAATTTATCGTCTTTTAGTTCTTTACCCATTCTATAAACGGCTTTCATACTAGACATTGTAAAGTCCGTATTATCCTTGAACGCGTTTACAGTATCAAAATCTAAAACTTTTGTTGCGCAAGAAATTTTGAAGTCATTAACTTCTTTTTCTGAAAATCTTGGTCGACCTTCGGCATCCTTCATGCCAGCAACGACATCTACAAAATCCTCCTCTTTTTTCTTAATTTGAGGCTTTTTTCTAGACGACGTAAAGATATCTGAAATAGGGTCATTCAGATTGGTAAAAGGTCTATTTTTCTTTTCTATACTGGGTCGTAAAGTTGGAATACCAAACTTTATTCCGCCGATTTCCATGAAAACTCCTTCATTTACACACATGCAGTATAAAGCGGGTGAACATGAAAAATTGCCTAATTATGTGATTGTGTAAACTTTTTTGTAGTACAAATAAGAACCGCAAAGAGCAAGAATAATATTTGGTAGCCAAGCAGCCAACAGTGGTGCTAATGTTCCAGCTTCACCAAATGAAAGTGATAAGGCTCTTATTAGATAATAGAAGAATATAATTAAAATACTGAATAAAAATCCACGGTTATAGCGAACCCTAGGTGGAGTAATCGCAAGCGGTACACCGATTAAAACAAATACAATTGTTGTAATTGGTAGTGCAATTTTGTCGTGCAACTGAATACGTAAGTAATCTGACGTCTTTTTCTCCAAGGTTTTATTTGTTGATAAATATTTAACCAATTGAATAAAATTTTGTTCCTTCGCAACGTTTTTTTCAAGTTCTCTTGTCAAATCCATACCAAATTGAGCAACAGAATGTTCGAAGAAGGTTGTATTTAAAACATTTCCGTTATCAGAAACAGTATAAATAGCGCCCTTGTTAAATTCCCAGCCTTCTGGTGAAGTTGAACCAACTCTTGATTGAAGAACTTGAATCATATCAGGTTTTGAAACGTCCAAAACGGTTATGTTATATAGTGTTTTGTCGGTACAATGACCCACATAGAATAATCTTTTTAAACCGCCTTCTGAGGTTTCTTTAAATACAAAGTTTTGTTTTCCATTCGGAATATTTTTTTGACCAAACGCCCACAATGCAAGGTCTTTTGATTGTTTTGTCGCAATCGGAACGATTGTTTCGTTAATAAAGAAGCTTGTTAAAGCCATTACGATTGCAAACACAAATATCGGCTTTGCAATACGGTTTAAGCCAATACCGCAAGAGCGCATTACTGTTATTTCTGAAGACAAACTTAATCTGTTAAGCGTCATTACTGTTGAAAGCAGTACACCCATAGGAATTGTCATTACAAACACTGACGGTAAGTTCAAAATAATCATAATTAATGCTACTTTGAACGGAATTCCGTACATTGAAATTTGTTTAATCAAGGTGATGAATGTATCTGATGCGAAAATAATAGCTGTGAAAACAAATACACCCATTAAAAACATTTCTATAACTTGTTTTAAGATGTATTTGTCTAGTAATCTTAGTTTTTTATATAATCTTATTATTTTTCGCATAAATTTATCTTAAATTAAATATACTCATTAATCAAATTTTAGTAAAACTTTTAAAGAATCTTTTTCTTTATTTTTTTCAAAAGCTTCAATTGCATCATCAACGTTGTAAATACCAGAAATAAGTGGTTTAAAGTCGATTTTGTTATTTTCTAGCAATCTTAAGGCTGGTTTAAATTGACCGCAACGAGAGCCAAGAACCGTAATTTCGTTGATTACAACTGGCGCAAGGTTTATTTCTTTACTTCCTGCAACTGTACTTTTTAAAACCAAAACACCTCTTGGTTTTGTTAGTGCCATAGCGTTTTCAAATCCTGAAATTGAGCCTGTTGCTTCAACTACAATATCCCATTCAGGTTTTACTTCTAAATCGTCTAGTAGTATTGTTTTAACCCCTTGAGCTTTTGCAATATCAAGTTTATTTTGATGTTTTCCAACTAAAGTTACGTCATAATTAAAAGCATTTAGTGCTAAAGCAGTTGTTAAACCTAATTTTCCGTCGCCTTGAACAATAACCTTTTGAATAGGTTGAATATGTAATTGTTCTAAAATTTCGCAAGCCGCAGCAAGTGGTTCAACAAAAACAACTTGTTCGTCTGAAACGTTTTCAGGAACTTCAAACAAAATTTCAGTCGGAAGTGTTATGTATTCTGCGAAACATCCGTCTTTGCGCCAAATTCCTATTGTGTGTCTATCAGGGCAATGTCTTACAAGTCCTTGATTGCACCATTCGCAATCAGGTTTATGGCAACCATAGCTGATTTCTGCGACAACTCTTTTCCCTACAAGGCTTTTGTCTTCGCCGTTTACATCTTCAACTACACCAACAAATTCGTGTCCTAAAACACCAACATAGCCCATATAGCCTTTTGTAATTTCGTAATCTGTATTGCAAATTCCAGCCATTGAAACTCTTATAAGCGCTTCACCATTTTGTGGGACTGGTTTTGCGTAGTTATTATCAAGTTTTAAACCGTTATCAAAAACGACTGCTTTCATAATCTTCCTTTCGCTTTATGAGATAATTTTAACTTAAAATTATGCTGAATACAAATAAAATCTCCAAAAATTTGACAATTCATAAAAAAAATGGTCTAATTTTATAGCGCCCCAATTATATGGTTCATAAATTTTAGAAAGGAAATTTATGAGCAATTTTATAGTGCCAAATACTTTCATCCCTGGGACGAAGGCGAAAGCACAGGAGGTAAACGAAAATTTTACTTCAATTCAAAATGAATTAAACTCAAAAGCAACAAAAACTGGAGATGTGGCTCAAACCTTCTTTGTTGCGCAAGCAGTGGAGGAAAATCAAGCTACAACTAAAAAACAGGTTGAAAACTTGATTGAAAACACAAAAACAGAAATGATTTCGGAGCTTGATAAAAATGGTTTTTCATTGTTTGCTTTCAGTGGAAATGTTAACGAGGACGGAAAAGCTCATTTAATCACTTTTTCTGGCATGAATTTAAGTTTTTTAGTAGGCGGAGGTTCTTCAAATTTGCTTGGAAATATCCAAGGAACTTCAGTTGAAATTACTTCTGTGGACTCTTTTAGTTTAAACGGTTATGCCGACGGAACTTACAATATTTTTGTTGACAAAGACGGCGAAATTACTGCACTTGCGAATAAAGTTTATATTCAGCCAAAAGAGCCGACTATGGTTATAAACGATATTTGGGTTAATACCTCTGTTTCACCTAATGAAATCAAGCAATACAACGGAACTGAAAAAGTTTTGTTTGAAAAAATATTTATTGGAAAAGTTGTTATAAAGGATTCTCAAATCGAGTCTGTTTCAACAAATCCGTATAATTCCAAAATTGTTACGGTTGCAAACCATACAAATGGCGCGCAAGTGGTTGAAACATACCAAAACGACGCAAGTGGTTATCGAATTTATTCTGACGGGTTTTGCGAACAGTGGGGTCAATCGACTACAACAAGCGGAAAAGTAGTTATAACCTTCGTAAAACCTTTTGAAACAGTTGTTGGAGGTTTTAGTGCACACGTTTCGCCAACTGCTGGCGGATTTACAAACTTGGTAAAACTTACAACTACTGGTTGCACAGTTTTTGCTGGAAATTGGAATAGTAGCGGAGGTATGACAGGTACTAATGTTAGTGTTCCAGTAAAATGGGCAGTATATGGATATTTGGCTGACGATCAGTAATAAGGAGGTTAAACAATGGAAATAAAAGCACAACTCAATAAACCCTTTGCAGAGGCGCAAAAAATGGATTTTATAGTTCAATACAGTCACAATTTAGGTTATAAAATTGAGGAAACGGAGTTTGCACTAGAGGCTTGGGGCAATACTCAGGCAGAACAAGAACAGGAAGCGAAAACCCAACAAAAACTAGAACTTCAACGACAAATTGACGAACTTGATAAAAAAAGAATTCGCGCAGTTTGCGAGCCGTCAATGAAAACGCCAACTCAATCTTGGCTAGAGTATTACAATGAACAAGTCGCAGAGTTAAGGCAGGTGATGGCAGAGTTATAAACAAAAAAAGGAGGAGATTCCTCCTTTTTTTATAAGACTTTTAGTGGTTAAGACCATAAGGCATTAAGTTCATCTATATTAATTTTTAATCGTAATTCGACTTATTGGCTTAAAATCTTAATTCTTATAGCCTCATTTCAAATATTTTGTCAAAATAAGTTTTTTCAATGCTTTTGAATATGGTGATTGCGGTTGGAGTTCAAGAACTTTGTCTAAGGATACAATCGCACTTTCGTATAGACCTAATTTCATTTTTACTATTGCCAAATGGTAATAAGCATCAACAAATTTGTCATCTAATTCAACTGCTTTTTCTAAATCAGTTTTTGCTTCTTTTAATTCTTTTTCGGTTGGATTTTCGAACGCAAGGATTGCTTGCGCTTTGTTGTAGTAAGCATCTACCATATTTTCGTTGATATCGATTGCTTTTGCATAGTTTTCGTAAGCAGCGCGAAGTTGGTTTAAATTGTGATAAACAATTCCTTTTGAAAAATGCGTTAATGCGTGGTTTGGCTTAAGTTCTAAAGATTTTTCAAGTGCGTCTAAAGCTTCTTCAAACTTGCCTTCGTTTGTTTTTTGAATACCTAAATCTAAGTAATATTTATAATCTTGTTCTGTCATATTTTGCCCTTTTAATGTTTATAACATGTTCATTATATAATATAAATATACAACAGAGTAATAAGAGGTGCATTTTGGCAGGAATTTTAAATATTCAATTGAAATCATTGTTGGGCGATAAGGAAACAAATTTAAAGAAAGTCGAACATTATATAAAATTTAACGCGGACAAAAAACTTGATTTGGTTATTTTGCCAGAATTTTTTTCAACAAGTATCGCTTATAAAGACGCACCAGAAGATGAAAACGGCGGAGATACAATAAAGTTTATCCGAGAATTAGCGAAAAAATATAATACAAATATTATTGCAGGTAGTGTAGTTAGAAAAATTGACGAAAAGCTTTATAATACTACTTTTGCGATAGATAGAATGGGCGAAATTATCGCAGTTTATGATAAGGTTCATTTATTTAATTATATGGGCGGAACAGAAGGCGAAAGAATTACGGCAGGTAGTGAAATTGCTATTGCGCACTTTGATTTTGCGAAGGTTGGGCTAACAATTTGCTATGATATGAGATACCCTGTTTATATTAACCAAATTATGAAAAAAGGGGTTCAAATTATTGCAATGCCGACCGCTTGGCTTATTCCGAATGAAATTTATGAAAATGAAAAAACAAGAAAATATGCACAAGAAATGTTCGTATCAATGTGTAGAACAAGAGCGTACGACAACGCATTGTTTATGATTGTGAGCAACCAAACAAAACAAATTTCAGATGCGTTTAGCGGAATTGGAAACTCAATGATAATCTCTCCGACTTCGCAAGTGCTTGCAAATGCGGAAGATAGAGAAGGCGTGATTTATGCCGATATCGACATAAACGAAGCAAAATATATGAAACAACTCTTCCCAGTGGATAAAATTGATTAGAATTTAGATTAATAAGACGTGGCGCGGAGCGGTTCACCGCTCCGCGCCTTATTTTTATATCAATCTTCAAAAAAATGAAAATCTTTTGGTAATTTTTTCTCAACAATTTTTATTAATTTTGAAAGTGGTATTCCGTAAGCCTCTGCGAGCTTCCAAAGGGTAACGACCTTAACCTCAATTAAACCATTTTCAATACGGCTTGTATTTCCAACATCAAGCCCATATTCGTGAGCAACATTATTAATTGATCTGTTTGGAACTTTTTCTCTTAATTCCTTCAAGACAGAACCAATTACTTGTGATAGATAAATTGTCTTTTCACTTTTCTGTTGCATTTATACATTATATGTGCTAGGATAAATTTACTTAATGTATAAATACATTAAAGAGTCGTTTAATATATAGGAGTTTAAAATATGTCAGAAGAAATGAAAAATTGTCCATATTGTGGAAGTGAAATTCCAAAAGATGTAAAAAAGTGCAAATTTTGTGGAGAATGGCTCGTTTTACAAGAAAAAGACAAACCTAAAAGTAGTTTACATATTGGTGGCTTTATAGAAGCTATAATTTGTATAATTTTAATTGTATGTATGTTTAAAATTGGTTACAATGACTATGTCATTGCTATAATACTTTCTATATATATTATATTGCATATTTATTTTTTACCATCTTTGATAGCTGATAAAAAAAGAACTCAATACACAATAGCAATTTTTGCATTAAATCTATTATTGGGTGCTACAATTATTGTTTGGGTTGGTTGTTTAGTTTGGGCATTGACATTACCTGATTTAAGTAAAAATGAAATTAAAACAAAAAATAAAGGTAAAGAAAATAACGAAGAAGACGACGATAAAAATTTCTTTGAATTAGTAAAAGAACAGACTAAAAATCCAAGAATTGTTATTGGTTGGATAATTTTTTTAGCAGTTTTATTTTTAATTGGTATTGCAATTGTATTATTTACAGACGATACCTCATCTAACGATATTCCAAAAAATGTTTATGATGAATATAGTAAAATTGAACCTAAAACAGGAACATATAAATTAGATAATAACGTTGGAGCAAACAAAACTGAAAATAAACCTACTATTAAACTTCAAAATACAGTAAAAAAGGTTGAAACAAAATCTTCAAATAAACAAACAACCGTAAAACAAGCACCAAAAGTAGTAACACAACAAGCTCAAAACCAAGAAGATAATGAAATTGACGATTTTATGTATTAAAAAGAAAGGATAAAATATGAAAAAATTTTTATTAGTAATTTTGTGCGGAATTATTTTACCAACAGTTGCGATTGCAAATTCTCAATGGTATGAATTAACTAATAATGGTAAAACATTTTATATAGATACAGCTTCTATGTTACAAAATGGAAGTCAATATACGTATTGGTTAAAAATTTCTAATTCAAAAGGTTATACGAAACGATTAATGGTTTCTGACTGTTCAAATAATTTAACAGGTGTTCAAAAATATTTAACCTATAACAATGCGGATAAATTAATTAGTTCTAAAGATGTAAATAAGGAACTGTCAATAATCGTTCCTGATTCAGATGCCTCGGTTGCTTATAATTATGTTTGTAGCGCACATAAGGCTCAACAACAACTAGCTGAGCAAAAACTTCAACAACAACAACAACAACAAGAAAAAGATAAGACTATGCAAAACCTTATAAATACAGGTTTAGGCGTTGGTTTATACTTTTTAGGTAAATAAAAAATGAAAAAATTTAATTTTGCAATGTATAAATAAACTTAATAGGCTTAAGGCGCGGAGCGGTTCACCGCTCCGCGCCATATTTAACGGGCGGATTTGCGTTGCAAATCCGCCCGTTTTTATTTTCTTAAATTTTTAAATTAAACTAGTTTCACTCCGCAAAGTTGTAAAACAACCCCTGCAATTGCTGCGAAAATGAAGTAGTATAGCGGATTTTTTTGGAATTTGAACGATAATGCAAATAAGCATATAAATAGGATTAGTGCTGGCATGCTCGTTACGTTGTCTTTAAAAAATCCTGCGCCTACTGCGAAAAGTAATCCGCACCCTGCTGGTTTTAGTGAATACAGAATAGATTTTACCCAAAAATTATCTTTGAAGGTCTTTAATGCCTTTGAAATTGCTACAACAAATATGAATGATGGGAAGATTAAGGCCAGGGTTGCGATAATACCACCCAAAACTCCGTATGTTTGAAACCCTGCAAAAGTCGCCATGTTTGCACCTACTGGACCAGGGGTTATCATTGAAATTGCAATCATGTTTGTTAATTGGTCTGTTGTGTACCAACCGTAAGTATGTACTAATTGATACAAAAATGGCATGGTCGCATATCCGCCACCTACCGAGAATACGCCGATTTTGAAAAATTCAATTATCAAGTGAACAAGTGTCATCATTTGGCGCACCTCTTTTGGATTAATTTATACGAAACGCCGAATATTACTGAACAGATGATTGCAAGTACTGGCGAGAATTTAAAGAAAAATGATGCGATAAAACATCCCAAGAAAATTATCCAAGAAACAAAATCAGTTAAACTATTTTTCCACATTTCTTTGATAGTAAGATATACAAGGATGATTACGGCAACGCCCACCCCCCAAAAAATACTTTGAATGAAAGAAATTTTTAATAGGTAATCAACGATTAATGCAACGATTAATATTGAAATAATAGGTGAAGTTATAATTCCTAAAAGAGCAACTGCTGCACCACTTTTGCCACGAATTTTGTACCCAACAAAAGCGGAAATATTCGCCGCAATAATCCCTGGAATACTTTGACTTAACGCGTAATAATCAACAAGTTCTTCATTTGTAATCCAATGATGCTTGTCGATAATACTTTGTTGAATAAGTGGCACAATAACGTAACCACCGCCCAAAAGCTGAATTCCAAGCAATAAAAATTCTATATATAAATCTCGCAAACGTACTTTCATAATCAGATTATATAATAAAATAAAAATTAAATCTTGAAAAAAAGATTTTTTCTGTTAGAATTAAATTACGAAATAGATATTTCGCTTGTGAAACCGCTTTTACGGAAACACAAAAGACAATTTTATAAAATGCGCGTGTAGCCCAGCTGGATAGAGCGTTTGGCTACGAACCAAAAGGTCGGGGGTTCGAATCCCTCCACGCGTACCATTTAAAACTCTCAAGTTTTGCTTGGGAGTTTTTTAGTGGAGACATTCGAACCCTTCGGGTTCTACCTCTCAAAAACGATTATTAATCGTTTTTTCGGCAGAGTCTCCACCGTACCATTTAAAAAGACTCCCACTTGGGGGTCTTTTTCTCGTGGAGGGTACTCACCCCCGACGGGAGTTCTTCCCTCTCGCAAAACTATAAATTATGTTTGTGATGAATTATTGTTCCACTCGGACAAGTCGCTCATTTCACTGACGTTGTCATTCGCTATGTCCTCGCTACTTCGGGCTGGGTTCGTTTACACTCACACGGCGCCCTACACAAAATTCATCTCCACGCGTACCATTTAAAAACTCTCAAGTTCTGCTTGGGAGTTTTTTAGTGGAGACATTCGAACCCTTCAGAAGTTTTATCAAAAATTTTTGCAAAAATCTTTATTTGCAGTTAAAATAAGAAATAAATATAAACTTTTATAAATGAGGTTTCAATGGTACTTGAAAATAAATTAAATATAACAAATTCTGCTGAATTGGCAAAAGTCGAAGAAAAAATTAGCAAAACAAAAGCTTTGGAATTATTTCAAAAAGGACTTTTAAACAATTTGGAAGTTGGAACTTTTGACTCTTTGGCGAAAATTCATGAATATTTATTTGATGAAATATATGATTTTGCGGGAAAAATTAGAGAGGTTAACATTGCAAAAGGCAATTTCAGATTTGCACCCGTAATGTACTTAAAATCAGCTTTGGAAAGTATTGATAAAATGCCTCAAACAACATTTGATGAAATTATAGACAAGTACGTTGAAATGAATGTTGCACATCCTTTCAGAGAAGGAAATGGAAGAAGTGCAAGAATTTGGCTAGATTTAATTCTAAAAAAACAAATAGGCAAAGTTGTTGACTGGGCAAATGTTAATAAAGAAGACTATCTATTAGCAATGGAACGCAGTCCAATTAAATCCGTTGAAATAAAAGTTTTGCTAAAACAAGCCTTGACTGATAAAACTGAAGATAGAGAAACTTATATGAAAGGTATTGATGCAAGTTATCACTATGAAGGTTATAATACCTTTAAAACAGAAGATTTAAGCTAACAAAGGAAAATTTATGACGAAAAAAATATTAATTTTGGCTATGGCATTGACGGTAAGTATTACGATTGCGAATGCGTGCATAAAAAGCGTAAATTCAGACAAAACAACTTCGTCAAAAGAGGTTGTACAAAAAGCAAAAGTAGTTAAAAACGAAGGAAATCAAAATATGGAAGATAATAAACAAGAAAAAAATTTACATTCTAATTTGACAGAAAAACAAAAAAAAGAGTTAGAAGATACGCAAAATAAAACCTTCAAAAAGAAGCTATATGGCTATCCTGAAAAAAAGAAAATGTATTAATTCATAAAAAATATCATAAAAATATAAAATTCCGATAACTCGTTAGTGTCGGGATTTTTTGTTATGTAAATATAAGTTAAATTATTGCTTAAACTGAGGCAAATTTGGTACTATAGAACGAAGTATTATTTAAAATAGGGTAAAAAGTAATGGCACAATATAATAAAGACGCAAGTGGTTTAAATGTATCTATCGAAAATGGCACGATTACTAGTGCAACAGACGTTGATAGTTTAAAAGATGCAAACAATATAACACTTATTAATTCAACAGATGCGATTGTTAAAAGTGGCAGTGATATTAGCGCTTCTCTTACTAGCAACGAGCAATACAATATTTATGGTGCTCCTGCAAAATGGATTTTAGATAGAGATCAACAATATAACAACTGTGGTGTAGACTCTTGTTTGAATATTCTTGCGACTGCTGGACTTGTTGACGTTACAGACCAAACAACTACAGAAGATGAGATTACCTCTTGGGCAATAAGTAGTACATACAAAAATCAATATGTAGATGAAACAGGCTTAATTACTGAAGAAGATGTTCCATACGCAGAAGATGAAATTATTTTAGGTGTATTGGATATAAATGACGGTGCTACTGTTTATGACCAAAGAAAAGCTATTTTAAGAGATTATAAAAACGCAGGTTTAGAAACAACAAGTGTTGGCGGATATGCTGAAGAATCAGATGCTTTACTTAGTAATGACTCAGGTTTGGTTGATTTAAGAAGTCAATATGTTGCCTTAATTAAACAGTATAATGAAAAAGTTGATTGGTACGAAAAAAATAAAGATTTTTGTTATCCTGACGCAAGAGCACGTTATGAAGCAGAAATTAAAGAATTAGAAAAATCAGTAGTTGCCAAAGAAAGCGAAATTAAGGAATATTGTATCAATACATGGAACGAATATTTTAAACAAAATCACTCTGATGAAGAATTAATCAATAACATTGCAACTGCATTAAAAGAAGGTAAGGCAATTATTGCAGGCGGTGATGCTAGATATTTATGGGACGGTTACCAAAGCGATGAATACGCAGGTCATGGGATAACTCTTTTGGGCGTTGTAACAAACTCAAAAGACGAAGTTGTTGGTTTTTACGTTCAAGATACTGGTAATACAAAGGTTGGATTTTCATTTATTACAAAAGAAAAACTGCTTGCTTTTATAACTTCGAACGGTCAGGACTATTTCAACGGTGCAACTCAAATGAACCAAACCGTTGAAAATATTAAAAAATGGGCAGATGCCTTAAATGCAACTGGAAATAATTCTGACAATACAATTACAGGTAATGACGCAAACAACTATTTGAGCGGTCTTGGTGGAAATGATACATTGTACGGAAACGGCGGAAACGATACTTTAGACGGCGGTTCTGGCGATGATATTTTAGAAGGTGGCGACGGTGATGATTCTTTAATCGGCGGTAATGGAAACGACACATTACGTGGTGATGATGGAAACGACACTTTAGACGGTGGTTTAGGTGATGATGTTCTTGAAGGTGGTGAAGGCGATGACTTGCTAATTGGTGGCGCTGGAAACGATACCTTACGCGGTGGTGCAGGTTCTGATACTTTGCAAGCGGTTGAAGGCGATAACGTTCTTGAAGGTGGCGAAGGTGACGACGTTTTAATGAGCGGAACTGGCAACGATACTTTCATTTTCAGCAAATCAAGCGGAACAGATATCATTAACTTTGGTACAAGTGGTCAAGATAACCTAGTTTTCACTGATGTAGAATTTGCTGATTTAGTTTTTGAAAAATTAGATACAGACTTGGTTATTAAATATAATAAAGTTTCTTCAAGCGATCCTGACGGAGAAGATACTTTTTTGGATTCAGTAATTTTAGATGATTATTTCTCAGGTGATATTAATCGTCGTGTTTCAAGTGTTACAGACAGTTCTGGTGAAAAAAGAGCACTAAAATCGTTGATTGAAGGTTGTGTAGAAATTACCTTCAACGAAGATTCAGCAACTTTAGTTCATGGTACGTTCTTGAACGATGAAATTATTGCGCCAGAAAACAATGTTTATAACGATACAGTTTATGGTGGTGCAGGCAACGATACAATAAAAACTTACGGCGGTGACGACGTAATTTACGGTGATAGAACTGATGAAGATACTCCATTAAAAACTTACGATGATGAAACTTATGATGATTATATTGAAGCAGGTTTAGGCAACGATACTATTTATGGTGAAGCTGGAAACAACACAATTGTATTCAATGCAAACAATGTAATTGAGGATGAAAGCGGTAATCAAACAATTGTTGGTGACGGCAATGACGTTGTATATTCAGGCAGTGGCACTGACGCTCTTGTATTCAATGGTGTAAAATATGAAGATTTAGAAATCTCATTTGAAGGCAACAATTTGATTATCAGATATGGTATGGATTCTTCAAATCTTGATAGCAAGGTTACAATCGTTGATTATTTCAAAGACGGAAAAATAAAAAGTTCAGTAAAATACATTGTAGATACAGATAACAAGAGATATACAATTGCTGACTACATTTCAGGCTTTGCAATTTCAGGTGAAGCAGATAAAAAGAACACATTGAACGGTTCAAGCATGTCAGACACAATTATAGGTGCAAATTTAGCCGATGTAATCAACGGTGGTGACGGTAATGACTATATTTACGGCAAAGAAGGCAATGACACAATTAATGGTGGCGACGGCGAAGATTATATTGACGGCGGTGAAGGCAACGATGTAATTCACGGTGGCAAAGGCGATGATATTATCATTGGTGGCGCTGGAAATGACAAATTATATGGCGATGAAGGTGATAATCAATTTATTTTTGAAGCAAACAGCGGAAAAGATACAATTTATTCAGGCACAGGCAACGATACAGTTATTTTAAAAGATTCTGAATTAAGCGATTTGGAATTTGTAAACGATAACAATGGAAACTTGATTATTCGCGATACTGCAAGAAAAACCTTTATTACAATTAACGATTATTTCTCTGATAGCGAAAAAAGTTCAGTAAAAACATTAGTTGATAGTAATGGAAAATCTTACTTTATTGATAATTTGCTAGAAAACTTGCAACTAGATTCAAATGATGAATACGATAATGAATTAAGCGGTTCATACTTGGGTGAAAACATTGAAGGTAGCGTAAACAAAGATACAATTTACGGTAACGCTGGCAATGATACAATCAACGGAAACGACGGTGATGACATTATTTATGGCGGTGACGGCGATGACATCTTAATCGGCGGAGCTGGTGATGATGAATTGTATGGCGAAGCAGGAAACAACAAACTTAGAGGTGGCGAAGGCAATGATACTCTAAGCGGTGGCGACGGCGAAAATGAATTATACTTCAGAACTGGTGACGGCAATGACACTGTAATTGCAGGCAACGGCAATGACACTTTGATTTTTGAAGATTTTGAATTTGCAAATTTAAAATATCAAAAAGATGCATATTCTGATGACTTGGTTATTTGGTACGGTAGAACTGACAGTGAAGGCAATTTCTTAGATTCAGTTACTATCAAAGATTACTTCAATCCAAAAGTTAGAAAATCTATTTATAGAATTGAAGGCTTGAGAACAGGTAGCCAAGATGAATATATTACAAAGGAAATGGACTTTATTATCAATAATAAAGATACAGTTATTCAAATTGACGCTTTCGACGATAGAGTTAATGATATTACAGGTACAAAATACAACGATTTAATTAACGGTGGTGATGTACCAGAATACACAAATAACACTTACCACGGTGGTGACGGCAATGATACTATTTATGGCGGTCAAAGAGAAGATTTGCTTTATGGTGACAATGGCAACGACGTTTTATACGGTGGCGACGACAGAGATACAATTTATGGCGGAAACGGCGACGATACTATCTACGGTGGAAACGGAAGCGACTTGTTGTACGGCGAAGCAGGTGAAAATACATTACACTTTGAAGCTATAGAAAACCCTGAAAAAGACGCTCATTTGTACAATCATGATACCGTTATTTCAGGCAAAGGTACTGACATTTTATATTTTGATAATGCAAAATATGATGATTTAGATTTTTACCAAGATAAAGATGATTTAATCATAAGATACGGTAATAGCAATGATTTAAAAGAAAATAATTCTGTTACAATCAAGGATTATTTCAAAAATAAAGGTAAAGTATCAGTAAAAACTATTAAAACTGTTGAAGGAAAAGACGCTCAAGATAGAGATATTATTAAGATTGGCGACTTGGGCACATATATGACAGACAAAGTCTTGACAGTTTTGGTGCGTAAAGATGTTAAAAATAATCTAACAGGTAGCAACAACGACGACGGAATTGTTGGTGGCGACTTAGATGACACTTTACGTGGTGCAAACGGCAATGATACTATCGACGGCGGAAGTGGTAATGACAAATTATACGGCGATAACGGCAATGATGTAATCTATGGAGGTATCGGTAACGATTTAATTTATGGTGGTGCCGGAAATGACGTATTGTATGGTGATGAAAACGACGATACAATTTATGGTGGCGCAGGCAATGATACAATCTATGGCGGTACTGGCAACGACAAATTATATGGCGAAGACGGCACAAATAATTTCTATTTTGCCTCAGGTGACGGCAACGACACTATCTATTCAGGACGCGGAAGTGATATTTTGAACTTTACAGACGCTGATTTTGCAGATATGGAATTTATCAGCTCAGGTTCTGATTTAATCATCAAATATACTAACACTGGTGATTCTGTTACACTTGCAAATTACTTAAAGAGCTCAAAAAATTCTATTCAAAAAATTATTGATAAAAACGGAAATGAACACTATTTGCAATCAGAAATCACTATTGTTCTAGAAGGTGATAAAGGTTATGTAAATAAAATTACTGGAACCTTTATGAACGATTCTATCACTGGTGGATATTCTAACGACGTTCTAAATGGCGGAAACGGCAACGATACAATCATCGGTAGCAGAGGAAACGACGCAATTAACGGTGGAAACGGTGATGACGTTTTATATGGTGATAGCGAAACTCCGTCAGGCAATTTTGGAACATATAGTGATGACGACACAATCAAAGGTGGCGCAGGCAACGATTCGATTTATGGTGGCTTTGGCAACGATAAATTGTATGGCGAAGCTGGTACAAACACAATGTTCTTTAACGAAACTGATTACGACGGGCATGATACCGTATATTCAGGAAAAGGATATGACATTTTGAATTTCAAAGACTTGAATTTTAGTGATTTGGAATTTGAAAAAAACGGTAATGACTTAATTATCCACTATCAAAATGGTGGCAGAGATAATTCTGTTACAATTTCAGGCTATTTCAAAAATAAAAATTCATCAGTAAAAGAACTTGTAACTGACGACGGTACAAATTCAATTTTGAACAATGATGATATAAGTATAGATATTACTGCCACAAACCCTACAAAAAATAATACTATAACAGGTACCTTCTTAAACGATAACATTGTCGGTGGTGACATGAACGATGTAATCAAAGCAGGCGACGGTAATGACATTATCGACGGTGGCGCAGGCAACGATGTAATTTATGGCGGAAACGGTAATGATACAATCATTGGCGGAACTGGTAATGACAGATTATATGGTGAAGCTGGCGATAATATCTTTGAATTTAATGTTGGCGACGGCAACGACACAGTTTATATTGGAAAAGGCACTGATACATTAAAATTCAATAACCTAAATAAAGACGATGTTGTAATTTCAAGAAATGGAAACAACTTAGTTATTAACTATGGAACAGACGATAGCATTGTAATTTCGAATTATTTCAATACAAACGGCGTTATCAATATGCTTACTGAATTCCAAGACGGAACTTATGACTTAAAAGACTTGTATAACGACTCTACAACTGCAACAGCAACTACATCTGACGTAAAAGTAGTAAAAGGTTCTTCTCTAAACGATGAAATTACTGCAACAGGTAACGGTCAAACCTTGTATGGCTATGCAGGTAATGACTTAATCAAGGGTAGCGCAGGTAATGACGTTGTTTATGGCGGAATTGGTGATGATACAATTCAAGCGGGTAAAGGTAACGACAGAATTTATGGCGAAGCTGGCACAAATACATTAATATTTGAAGCTGGCGACGGAAAAGATACAGTATTTTCAGGCAAAGGATACGATATTTTAAATATTGATGATGAATTTGCTGACTTAAAATTCTCTAGAACAGGTAGTGACCTAGTTATCAGCTATGGTGACGCAGATGATACTGTAACAATTTCAGGCTATTTCAAAAACAAAAATTCATCAGTAAAAGAAATTATTTCAACTGGTGATGTAAAAAATAAAATCTTAGATAATAACGATATTTTCGTAAATATTGAAGGTAATCAAACTAAAAACAATACAATAACTGGTACCTTCTTGAATGACAGTATTATTGGTGGCGCTAAAAATGATGTGATCAAATCAGGCGACGGAAACGATTACGTTGATGCAGGCGACGGTAATGACGTAATTTATGGCGGAAACGGCGATGATACAATCCTTGGCGGAACTGGCAATGACAAATTGTATGGCGAAGCTGGAAATAACCTTTTCATATTTAATGAAATTGACGGTGATGACACTATTTATTCAGGAAAAGGCTTTGATACTTTGCAATTTAAAGACGCAAAATTTGATGATTTAGAATTCTTTAACGATTCTAAAGGTAGCCTTGTAATCAGAGCAAAAGATGCAAATGGAGATTATACAAATAGTGTTACAATCGCAAATTACTTCAAATTGAAGGGCGTAACTTCGTTTGGAAAAGTAATCGACAAAGACGGTAACGAATATACAATTAGCATAGATAATGGCAATATTATCTTCAAAGACAACGCTAACAATATATATTCTGTTGATATTAAAGCTATTGGTAACTTGTATAAAAATAACAAAATTACAGGTACAGACTTTAATGACAGCATTGTTGGCGGAAATTATAACGATAATATTTCAGCAGGCAAAGGCAATGATAAAGTTATCGGAGGTTTAGGTAATGATACTATTTACGGTAACGACGGCGATGACGTTTTATACGGTGATAGTACTAATCTAAATGACTATCTTGGCGGAAACGATATAATTTACGGCGGAAACGGCAACGATACTATTTATGGCGGAGTTGGCAACGATAAATTATATGGTGAAGACGGTAATGACTACATTGATGCTGGTGCAGGAAATGATTACATCGACGGTGGAAAAGGTAACGATAGAATAGATGCAGGCTTAGGTAATGACACTATTCACGGTGGCGACGGTGATGACTCTATTTTTGGCGGCGAAGGCGATGATGCAATCTATGGCGATGCAGGTAATAACTCAATTTACTTCTTTAATGGCGACGGTCAAGACACTGTTTATTCAGGAAAAGGCACAGATACGTTAAAATTTGAAGATATCGCTGACTTTAGCAAATTGAAATTCACAAACAATAATGGCAACTTAGAAATTTACTATAACGAAAATGATGATTATGACAAGGTTATTGTCAAGGATTACTTCAAAACTTCATCATCAGTAAAATATATTCAAGTTGGATATGACCCAAATGACAGAAAATTATTATCAGAATTATTGTTGAATGACGGTAAATTTGTAATAATTGAAGGTCAAGGCAATAAAGCAAACAAAATTACAGGAACAAATTATAACGACAGTATCACTGGTGGTTATTTTGCTGACGTAATCAATGGTGGCGAAGGTCATGACTATATCGACGGCGGTGCAGGCAATGATAAATTGTACGGCAACAACGGCAGAGATACTATTTTAGGTGGCGACGGCAACGATTACATTGACGGCGGAGATGAAAACGATTCACTATTGGGTGGTGCAGGCAACGACACTATTCACGGTGGCGCTGGCGATGATTATATTGAAGGTGGCACTGGAAATGATTACTTGTATGGCGAAGCTGGCGTAAATACTTTTGTATTCAATGTTGGCGACGGTAATGACGTAATTTATTCAGGCTCAGGTCAAGACATTTTAGATTTCGGTTCACTAGATTTTGAAACTGATTTCAAATTTGTTAAAGACGGTAATGACTTGATTATTTCTTATGGTGAAGCAACTGGTTTTGTTGATTCAATAACAATTAACTCTTACTACAAAGGCAATAACTCAGTAAATACAATTATTGCAACAGTAAATGGTGAAAGAATCTCTATTGATATCAAAGATATCGGTAATATAGAAATGAGAGGCGACGAACATAAGAAAAATAAATTAGAAGGTTCTGTCATGAATGATAAAATTTATGGTGGAATTTTAGCAGATACTATTTACGGCGGAAACGGCGACGACACTATTTACGGTGGTGCAGGAAATGATTATATCGACGGTGGTCGTGATGATGATGAAATCTACGGTGGCGCTGGAAACGACACTATTCATGGCGGAATTGGTGACGATACAATCATCGGTGGCTTAGATAATGACCGCTTGTATGGTGATTCTGGCGATAATACGTTTGTCTTTAATGACGGCGACGGCAGAGATACTATTTATTCAGGTACTGGAAACGATACAATAGAATTTGTTGATATGACAAAGGATGACTTAAGTATTGTTTACGACAAAGATTCAGGTAGCATAATTATTAATTATGGCTCAAATAATTACGATTATGTGTATATTGACTCATATACAAAAAATAGTACATCTTCTGTTAAATACGTAAAAACAAAAGATGCAAACGACCCTAATAACCAAATTACGACAAAATTATCAGATTTGTTGAATGAAAATATGGTTAAAATCACTGCTGAAGCTAAGAAAGAAACAAAAGGCACTGTTTATAACGACAAAATTGTCGCAGATAATAAGGGTTCAGTCTATATTGACGGCGGAGCTGGAAATGACTGGATTGAAGGCGGAAAATATAACGATACATTGATTGGTGGCGCTGGAAACGACACTATTTATGGTAATGGCGGTAACGACATAATCCACGGTGGCGCAGGCGATGACGTTATATATAGTGGCGCAGGAAACATGAATTACTTATATGGTGATGCAGGTAATGACACATTGCATGGCGATGTAAATTCAAAACACGACTACTTGTATGGTGGTTCGGGTGATGATGTAATTTATGCTAACTCAAAATACTACACAGAAGCTTTCGGCGGAGAAGGTAATGATACTTACGAAATCGGCTTAAGTGCGACAAAAATTTCTGATACTTCAGGCGATAATGACGTAATTAATATCAAATCCGGCAAAGACAGAGTTGGCGTGTTCTTTAATGTTACAAAACAAACAGATATCTTTACAGAAACTGATAGCTCTGATTTGTATTTGTATGACACGGACAAACTTCAAGAAATTATGGCAGAATTTGAAGAAAATGGAACCTTGCCAACAAAAGATGTAGTACAAATTGAAAATTACTTTGCGAAAGGTTTAATTGAAAAAGTTTATTCATCAGAAAGATATTACTTTACAATAGACAAAATTAATGAAATTAAACAAAGCGTAACAGCATGGTTGAATACGACAGATTACGCAAGTACAGAGGATGTACTTCAAAGTGGAAATCAAACGGATATTGCTGCGTTACTTCAATTGTATGGCAACCTTGATTGGCAATCATAAAACAATAGATAGTAAAATTAATAAAAACAAAACCCCGCGGGAGAATTATTTATAATTCTCCCGCGTTTACGTTATTCTAAATTATTTTACAATACAACATAATAAATATTTTTATAATATAATAATCTTGAGATATAGGAGAAGATATGCAAATAAACATTTTGGAATATTTAGACAAAACAGTTGAAAAATTTCCACAAAAAACGGCTATTATAGATAATGACAAAACAATTTCTTTTCAAGAATTGAATGAAAAAGCTAAAAAATTAGCTACTTTTATTGCAAATTCTGATATTACAAAACAACCGATTGCAGTTTATCTTCCAAAAACAATATTTAGTGTGATGTCTGATATTGCGATTACTTATAGTGGTAATGCGTATATGAATTTGGATATTAAAAATCCAATTGAAAGAATTACAAATATTCATAACTTAATTCAACCAAAATTTGTTATTACAACATCAAAATATAAATCTAAACTTGAAAGCATTGAAAACATAAATATTATAGACTTAGATGAATTTGATTTTAATTTAGAAATTAACGAACAAAAATTAAGTAATATTCGTTCAAAATTAATTGATACAGACCCATATTGTATTATTAATACTTCAGGTTCAACAGGAACGCCAAAGGGTGTTGTATTAAATCATAAGAGTTTTATAGATTTTACAGAGCGTTCTTTAGAAAACTTTGATATTACAGAAAATGAAGTAATAGGCTCTTTATCACCACTTGTTTTTGATATTTATAGTATTGAATTATGCTTGTTGATGTCAAAATCAGCAACAATGGTTTTAATTCCTGATACATTATCAGCGTTCCCAATTGAAATTCTAAAATTGTTAGAAAAACATAATGTTTCTTTCTTGTTCTGGGTTCCAACAATTATGGTAAACATTGCGAACATGGACTTGTTGTCAAAAATAGATTTACCAAAATTAAAAACAATATGGTTTGCAGGAGAAGTATTCCCAACTCGTCAATTCAATTATTGGTATAAGAAATTACCGAATGTAACTTTTGCTAACCTTTATGGACCTATTGAAATTACGTTAGATTGTACATATTACGTAATTAACAGAGATATTCCAGATAACGAACCTATTCCAATTGGAAATGCATACAAAAACACCGATATTTTAATTTTAGATGAAAACGATAATCTTGCAAAAGAAGGCGAATTATGCGTAAGAGGTTCATCTTTGGCAATGGGTTATTATAATAATCCTGAAAAAACTGCTTTAGCATTTGTTCAAAACCCATTAAATAAATCATATCCAGAAATTATTTATCGCACAGGTGATGTTGTGTATGTAAATGATAATGGCGAAATTGTTTTCAAAGGTAGAAAAGATAACCTTATAAAACACATGGGTTATAGAATTGAACTTGATGAAATTGAACACATTGTAATTAATACTTTAAAAATTGTTAAAAACGGTTGTGTTGTCTATAACAAGGATAAAAAAGAGATTACAATGTTTTATGAAAGCGAAGAAGAAATTTCGCCAGCAGATTTCAGAAAACGAATTGGAACAATGCTTCCCAAATATATGATTCCGACTGTTTATCACAGAATGGATTTATTGCCAAGAAATACAAATGGCAAAATCGATAGATTAAAATTGAAAAATAGTTTATAAAAATAATAAATCTAATTTTATTTATCATTAAAGCATATAACAGTTGCGGTTGCGTAGTCTTTTGCGTGCGAAAGTGTTATTTTGATTTTTATATCAGGGTATTTTGAAATTATGCAATAAGGTGAACCGTTTTCGCGGTTTAAAATTTCAATGTCTTTGTAATAAACGTCTGTGATATTAAAATCAGTAAGTGCTTTTACAACCGCTTCTTTAGCGCAAAATCTAGCACATAAATGTTGAGCGTATTGTTTATTCTTAAAACAGTAATCCAATTCTTTTTCTGTAAATATTTTATTTAAAAAATGACTATCATTTTCTCTTGATTTGTTTTCAAAGCGCTCTATTCTTTCGATATCTGTTCCAATTGAGATGTTTTCAAAATTCATTTTAGTATCCTTTAAATATGGTTTATTATAACACAACATTATGTGCAAAATATTGATATCAATAAATTTTACTGCTATAATCCAATTAGCATAAATAAAGAGGTTTTTAATGAAAAATATATTTATTGTTGGCGGAAACGGATTTGCAAAAGAGTGTTATTATACGTTAACTTGTACGGCAGATTATGGTAAAGAAATTACATTTGGCGGTTTTTTAGGATACAAAACAAAAGAATGTGGCGAAGTTGATTATAAAACCTACCAACATTTATATAAATGCGATGTTGAGGATTACAAATTTGGCGAAGATGATTACGTCATAATCGGTTCTGGTGATGTAAATTTCCGCCATGAAATTTATGAAACTTTAAAAGCAAGAGGAATTAAATTCTACACCTTAATTAGCTATGGTAGTTTTATTACTGATTCAGCAGAAATCGGTGAAGCCTGCATAATAGTAAAATCTGCTATTAGTGTAAATGTAAAAATAGGTAAATGTTGCATACTTAATAGTGAGGTAGGCGTTGGTCATGATGCAGAAATCGGTGATTTCAACTTTATAGCACCGAGAACTTCTATCTTAGGCGGAGTAAAAATTGGCAATTTTAACTCTATTGGAACAAATGCAGTTTTACTTCCTCATGCAAAAATCGGAAATAACAACAAAATTGCACCACTTAGCGCAGTTTACAGAGGTTGCAAAGACAATTGCTACATGATAGGTAATCCAGCATTAAAAGAAGGTTCAACCATTTAATAATTTTGATTATTTATTCAAAAGTGCATAAACAGGTGCGTAGATTTTGTCAACTTCAAACTTTCTATTTTTTTCTGACATTGCCTTCAATTCTTCATCTGTGTATTTTTTGAATACAGTATTTAAGACAATTTTCATGTTTCGTGCAAGATTTTCAGCATTTTTTGCTTCAAAATAGAAAATGTTGTTAAATTTAGCGTATTCTTTATTTATTGGAATATCGCTCATAATTATAGGTTTTCCAAGAGAAAGAGATTCTCCGACTCCGCCTGCGCCTGCTCCGCCCTCGTAAAGCGATGGTTGAATTACGGCTACAGATTTTTTAATTAATTCTATTTGTTCTCGTTTATCAATAAGACCTAAAATTCTTATATTATTTTCTAAATCCCATTCTTTAATTTTTTGTTGTAGCTCACCAAAATATTCTGGATTTCTGTAATCGTCTGTTTTTCCAGTGCAAACTACGCAAACCTCTTGTCCGTCATCTTTTAATTTTTTTACCGCTTCAATTACGGTAATATGTGACTTATGTTTCCAAAATTGTGAACATACCATAAAATATTTTTTAGGTAAGTTAAATTTTTCTATAACATCTGTTTCAATTTCGCCTAACAAACTTTCGTTTAACAATGGTGAACTGAAGATGTCGAAAATCTGTTCAGGCTTTGCACCATAGAATTTTATTAAATCATTTTTTGCATCCAAAGAGCCTACGATAATTGCTTTGTAGTTATCTACAACGGATTGAAAATATTTATCTCTTGATTCAATAGAATGTTTTTTGAAATATTCAGGAAAATATCTATGTTGGCAATCGTATAAATAGGCAACTTGAGGGACTTTACATTTGTTATAAATTTTATCCCAAGTTGGGTATATAACGTCAGGTTTTATCTTGTTTATAGCTTTTACGATGTTTCCGTTGTGATATACAAATTTAACTCTGCCTTTGAACTCTTTAAAAAGTTCTTCCATTTCAGGATTTTCTTTTGCAGGGAAAATTTGGTTATATAGCTTCAATAATGATTTAAAGTTTTTTACTAAAAATTTAGGATAATTTTTTAACGAAAAAGACGGCAATAAAAGGTAAAATTCATTGTCTTTATTTAATAAAAGCTCAATGATACCTTTTAAGAAACCAATTCCGCCAGTCCATTCTATAAAACCAGTTACTGAAATCGCGATTTTAAGCTTGTTTTGCATAAAATTCCTTTATAACATTGCAAATATATTCTACGTCAGATTTTTCTAAAGCTGGGTAAGAAGGAACATTGATTCCTCTTGCTGCGATATCTTCTGCAACAGGATGTTTCGCAAATTCTTTTTCATACATTGGCATTGTGTGAATTGGATAGAAGGTTGGTCTTGTTTCAATACCTTTTTCCTTCATATAATTTCTTAATTCGTCACGAAGTTCAGCTTTTTCCACTTGAATAGAGCACATCCAGTAAGAGTTATAAGTGTTTTTAGATTCTTTATGGAAATTTACTGGAACATCTTTTAAAAATTCTTTGTACCAATCTGCAATTTGATGTTTTTTAGCCAAGAATTTATCAACTTGTTCAAGTTGAGCTAAACCGATTGCAGCTTGAATATTTGTCATTCTGTAGTTGAATCCTGGAATATCGTGCCAGTATTCTCTGAATTTTGCCAAGCCTTGACCTTTAAATCTTTTAACTCTGTCAAAAAGAGTTGCGTCGTTTGTTACAACCATACCGCCTTCACCGCAAGTTATAGTTTTGTTTCCGAAGAAGGAGAAGGTTGCTATATCACCAAAGGTTCCAACGTGTTGACCTTTAAATCTTGTGCCGATTGCTTCAGCGCAGTCTTCAATAACAAGAAGATTATGTTTTTTTGCGATATTCATAATTTTTTCCATATCGCAAGGGTGACCGTATAAATGAGCGACCATAATCGCTTTAGTTTTAGGAGTAATTTTTGCTTCAACATCTTCTGGCGACATTTGCCAAGTATCTTCGACACTGTCGCAGAAAATAGGAGTTGCGCCGACTTGTGCAATTGGGTTTGCTGAAGCAATGTATGTGAATGTCGGTACAATAACTTCATCTCCAGCTTTTATTCCAAGAGCAACAAGGGCTAGGTGGATTGCAACCGTTCCGTTGCAAACGCCAGTCGCGTATTTTACACCAACGAATTTCGCGAAGGATTCTTCAAACTTTTTAATGTATTCCCCTTTAGATGAAATCCAAGTTGAATCCATACAATCCATTACGTATTTCTTTTCGTTGCCAGTTAAACTTGGTTGATATACTGGATATTTATACATGATATTCACCTTTTTTCTTATTTGTTAAAATTTTTATCATAACATTATTAAACACTTTAAATAAAATGTTAATAAGTTTAAACAAAGTAAAGCAAGTTGCAATGTTTTTATGCTATGATAAATTAAAAGAAATAATAATGCAACAAATTATTTATTTTGTACAATAAGTGTAGTTTTACTGGTTAAAAAGAGTTTATTTAATTTTAAAAATATCAAAATTTCTGGATAGAAAAGATGAAAGGGTAACGGAATGAAAAAAGAAGATTTCTTAGTAGAATTAGAAGATATTTTACAACGTGAAGAAGCTTGCGTTGAAACAGATAATTTAGAAGATTATGAAGAATGGGATTCTTTATCTAAAATGGCAATTATGGCATTTTTTAATAAAGAATTTGGTATAAAAATTTCGATTGACTCTTTAAAGAGTGTAAAAACAGTTGCAGATATCATTGCTCTAGCAGGAGATAAAATTCAGTAATGATTTCTTTTAGCAAAGAACAAATTTATATCGTAACAGGGGCTTCATCTGGTTTAGGTGAAGCTACTGCAATTCTTTTGAACGAACTTGGCGCTACTGTAATTGGTATTGGCAGAAACTTAGAACGTTTAGAGGGTATGAAGGCAAAATGTAAATATCCTGAAAATATGTTCTTAGAACAAAAAGATTTGACGGAAGATATTGAAGGCTTGCCAAAGTACGTTAAAGCTTTGAAAGAAAAATACGGTAAATTTTCAGGTATGGCTTATTGCGCTGGGGTTGGTGGATTTTCAACATTACGCGATGTTAATTATGAAGAAATGAAATCGATTTTTGATATAAATTACTTTGCTCCAATTTTCACGCTAAAGGGTGTTGCAGATAAGAGAAATAATGTAGGTGAAGGAACATCAATTGTAGTTATTTCTTCAATTTCTGCGTTGGCACGTGATAAGGGTTGTATAACATATTCTGCAACAAAATCTGCTTTATGTGCTTCAATGAAGTCTATTTCTAAAGAGTTATTGAATAATAAAATCAGATTAAATTGTGTATTACCTTCAAATATAAAAACACCTATGACACAAGTTGGTGGTGAAGGTTACGAAGACTCTCAAAAATCTCTATATCCTTTTGGCTTCGGTGAACCAAATGATGTAGCAAATATGATTGTATATTTGTTATCAGACAAAGCAAAATTTATTTCAGGACAAAATTACGTCATTGATAGTGGCGGAGTTTTATAAAAACTCTTTATGAAAAACAAAAAAGGTAAAAATGCAAACAAAGATTGATAATGTAAATGTTTTAGGTATTGCGACTTGTGTTCCAGAAAGACAAGTTGATATTTTTGATAACAAATTAATTTATGACGGAAATGTCAAAAAATTAAAAAAAGTTGTTCGAGGAACAGGTTTTCATAAAAGACATATTCTAAAAGAAAATTCAAATGTTACCGCAAGTGATATGTGCCAAAAGGCCGCAGAAGAACTTATTGCTAAAACAAATACTAATAAAGCGGATTTTGCTGCAGTTATAATGCTTACTCAGTATCCAGATTATATTGAACCATCTACGGCTTGTGTTTTACACGGAAAATTAGGATTAAGCCAAGATTGTATCGCTTTTGACATTAATCAAGGTTGTGCAGGTTATATTTATGGTTTATTAATTGCATCACAATTGGTTAATAGTACTAAAAATAAAGTATTGTTATTATGTGGCGATTCTTGTTCAAGAGCAATTGGAACTCAAGAAGATGCGATTGATGATATACCAATTTTTGGTGATGGTGGTTGTGCAACAATTCTTGAATATGATGAAAAAGCTAAACCAATTTGGTTTGATATAGGAAATATGGGTTCAAAAGCAGATGCTATCGGATTTAAAAATGGTGGGTTTAGAAATCCTCCTACACCAGAAATGTTCAAAGAAGATGGAAAATTCGATTATGGCAACTTTATGGACGGATTGGCTATATTTGATTTCACAATGAATACAGTTCCAGTTTCAATAAATAATATAATGAATTTGGCAAATGTTTCTGAAAACGATGTTGATTATTATATTTTGCATCAAGCAAATAAAATGATATTGGAAAATATTGCGGTAAGTGCAAACATAGACGTAGATAAAGTTTTAAGAGAAACTTTGAGCGAATATGGAAATTTAAGCAGTGCGTCTGTTGCATCGGTAATTTCTGACGAATATGAAAAGTTTAATCAAAAACATTGTCGTATTTTGTTAAATGCTTTTGGTATCGGACTTTCTTGGGGAAGTGCGTTGCTTGAATTGACAAATACAACTTGTTTACCAATGGTTTTATATAAGGAGAATTAACATGAAAGATAAAGTTATTGAAATTTTAAAAGATAATAGACCAGATATTGAAGATATTGAAACGACTGAACTTGTTACAGAAGGCTTGTTAGACTCTTTTGACATTGTAACTTTGGTTGCAGAATTTGATAAAGCTTTCGGCATTTCTATTGACGGTGCTGATATTACACCTACAAACTTTAATACAGTAGATGCTATTGTTGCAATGTTAGAAAAAAATGGAGCAAAGTAAGTGTTTTTAGAATTTGAAAACAAAAAAATAACAGGTCTATTGACTATCATTCCTGAAAATATAGTTAAATTTGATGATGAAATTGGAAACTATAATTTTTCTGAAAAACAATGTAAAAAATTAAAATTAATTATGGGTTATGAAGAAAAAAGAGTTGCGCCAAAAGGTGTTTGTTCGTCAGATTTATGCGAATATGGAATGAATTATCTTTTTGACAATAACTTGTTGAAAAAAGATGAAGTAGACGCTTTAGTTATGGTAACCCAATCTCCAGATTACTTTATGCCAGCAACATCAAATGTTTTACACGGTAAATTAGGACTAAAAAAAGACATAGTTTGTATGGATATTTGCCAAGGTTGTTGTGGCTTTATTATTGGTTTAATTCAATCGTTTATGCTATTAGAACAAAAATCAATTAACAAGGTTGTTTTGTTGAACGCAGATGTTTTGAGTCCGAAAGTATCAAAACGCGATAGAAATTCAAATCCATTAATTGGCGATGGAGCAAGCGTTACAATAATTGAAAAATCAGATAAAAATGAAAAAATCTGTGCAGAAATTAATTTTGACGGCACAAATGCACTTTGCTTAAACATTCCAGCAGGTGGTTTTAGAATGCCTTCAACTCCAGAAACTGCGATTATGCACGAGGACGAGGCAGGGAATTTCCGTGCTTTGGATAATCTTGTAATGAAGGGTGATGATGTATTTAACTTTGTTCTAAATAAAGTTCCTGAACAAATTGAGCATTTGTTATCCTCTCAAAACTTGACTAAAGAAGATATAGATTATTTTATGTGTCACCAACCTAACAAATTTATGTTGCAAAAACTTGCAGATAAGTTAGGTGTAAGCTATGACAAAATGCCAAATAACATTGTAGAAAAGTTTGGTAATGCTTCTGGTGTTACAATTCCGTCTGATATTTGTCTTAATTTGCCAAATGAAAAAGATGAATATAAAATCTGTTTGTCAGGCTTTGGAATTGGCTTAACTTGGGCAAGTATGATTTTAGATATAGTAAAATTAAATTTCAAAAAAATTATTGAATATAAGGAGAATTAAAATGGAAAAATTTGAAGAAGAATTAATGGATATTTTAGAAGTTGATGAATTAAATGATAATGATGTATTGGAAGATTTTGAAGATTTTGATTCATTAACAATTTTGTCAATAATAGCTTTAGTTGGAAAAATGTATAACAAAACTATTTCGGTTAGTGATGTTAAACAAGCTAAAACAATTGCAGGTCTAAAGGAATTAGTAAAATAATGGAATATTTTGTTGATTTTACAAATAAAAATATCCTACTAACTGGTGCCGCTTCTGGCATTGGGAAAACAACTGCTTTGGAATTATCAAAATACGGTGCTAATTTGGTATTATTTGATATAAACAAAGAAGGTTTAGAAGAAACAAAAAAACAATGTGGTACAAATGTTTGTACAAAAATTGTTGATTTGTCTAACGCAGACAGTATTAATAATGCTTTAAAAGAAGTTGTAAACGAAGTTGGAAAATTAGATGGTTTTGCCCACATTGCAGGTATTCCTTCAATAATGCCGTTGAAAACAATTGATAAAGCTTCTTTTGATAAAATTATGAGTGTTAATACTTATCCAGCATTAGAATTAGCTAAATTTTTTAGCAATAAAAGATATAGAAATGAAAACGGATCAATTGTTTTAATTTCTTCTGTATATGCAAATGTTGGTTCTTCAGCAAATGTTTTATATTCTGCAAGTAAAGCATCAATCCAAGGAATAACAAAATCTTTAGCTATTGAACTTGCGCCAAAAGGTGTAAGAGTCAATTGTGTTGCTCCAGGGTTTATTCAAACAAAAATGGGTGAAAGTATTAATCATTTCTTTGATGCTAGTCATGATGAATATATAAATTCATTACATCCATTAGGATTGGGTCAAACAGAAGATATCGCTAATGCAATTATATTTTTATTGTCAGATAAATCAAAATGGATTACAGGTTCAATTGTAAATGTTGATGGAGGTTTTTGTGCTCAATAGTCAATATGTATTAATCACTGGTGCAAGTTCTGGAATTGGTCGTCAATGCGCTATTCAATTATCAAAGGAATACAATTTGATTTTATGTGCAAGACGCGAGGAGAAATTAGAAGAAACAAAATCGTTATGCCAAAATCAAGATAACCATTTAATCTTCACTTGTGATTTATCTGATGTGACATCTTTAGAAGAAAAACTTGTGGATTTCATTAAAGATAAACAAATTACGGTAAATAAATTTGTTCATTGTGCTGGTGCGCTTCAAATGCAACCAATAAAAACAGTAGATGTTGAAACAATTATGAATGAATTTGGTACTAATTTAGTATCAGCTGCGTTGATTGTAAAAACTTTAATCAATAAAAGAAAAAATCAATCTGCTCTTGATAATGTAGTTTTCATTTCAAGCAATATTTCAAATAGAGGAGCAAAAGCTTTTAGTATTTATAGTGCTACAAAATCAGGTCTTGACGGTTTGATGAGAAGTTTATCGGTGGAACTTGCTCCTAAAGTAAGGGTTAATTCGGTACTTCCTGGAGGTATTCCTACGGAAATGACAAAAGCTATTTATGAAGAAAATGGAAATTCAAAAGAATATTTATATCCACTAGGATATGGAAAACCTCATTATATCGCTGATGCAGTGGAATTTTTATTATCAGATAAATCTGAATGGATTACAGGTCAGCAAATTGTTGTTGATGGTGGTAGAACTATAGATCTTACTGAATAACTATAATTTTTTATAACAAAAATTAAACATATTTAAAGGTTGGAATTGTTCAATGTTGTACATATTTTCAGCCTTTTTATTTAATTTGTTATACCACAAATCAAGGTATGTAATCCCTTTGTTATTTAGTTCTTGATAAAATAATCTCCACAAGTTTATTAAATGGTCCTTGCTTCCATAATTCGCTATTTGGTTTAAATATGCTTTATTTCCTTGAATTTTGTAAATTATAAAAGATTTTAATTCATTATTCTCATAAATTGTTATTATTTGATTTTTGTCGATTAATTCTTGAATTTCATCTTTTTCCATTAAGTGTTCAAATCTAATGTCAAAAGTTGAATACAATTTTTGATAAATCAAATCTCTATCGGCATGATATTTTTGAGAAACTTTAGTGTCAGACAAAGTTAGCTTTTTGTAAAGCTTCTGATATG
>CAVCIX010000013.1:0-30205 GCA_963602505.1 Anaerovoracaceae bacterium
GGTTCCTTGATTTGGCTAGAATGTTTTTTTGAGTTATCATGTAGTTGAGAGGAATTGAAAATGTATAATGTAAAATCACTTAAAGCCGAAGAATTTATTGATGACGGCGAAATTTTATCTACGATTGAATACGCAGAGCAAAATAAAAATAACAAGGAATTAATTGAAGAAATTCTTAAAAAGGCAGAAGAAAGAAAAGGGCTTTCTCATCGCGACGCAAGCGTTTTACTTGCCTGTGAAGACGAAGAAATTAACCAAAAAATCTTCAAGCTTGCTGAACAAATAAAAAAAGATTTTTACGGAAATAGAATTGTGCTTTTTGCACCGCTTTATCTTTCAAATTATTGCGTAAATGGTTGTGTTTACTGCCCATATCACGCAAAAAATAAAGATATTCCGCGTAAAAAAATGACTCAAGAGGAGATTGAAAGAGAAGTTATTGCACTTCAAGATATGGGACACAAACGTCTTGCCATTGAAACGGGTGAAGACCCAGTAAATAACCCAATTGAGTACATTTTAGAAAGTTTAAAAACAATTTATGGTGTAAAACATAAAAATGGCGCAATTCGTCGTGCAAACGTTAATATTGCTGCTACAACTGTTGAAAACTACCGTAAATTAAAAGAAGCAGGCATTGGAACTTATATTTTATTCCAAGAAACCTATAACAAAGAACGTTATGAACGCTTGCACCCAACAGGTCCAAAACACAATTATGCGTACCATACAGAGGCTATGGATAGAGCTATGGAGGGCGGAATTGACGATGTAGGTTTGGGCGTTTTGTTCGGACTTTCAACTTACAAATACGAATTTGCTGGACTTTTAATGCACGCAGAACACTTGGAAGCAGTTCACGGCGTTGGTCCACATACAATAAGCGTTCCAAGAATTAGAAAAGCAAACGATATCGACCCAAGCGCATTTAAAAATGGCATTAATGACGATACCTTCTGCAAAATTGTCGCTTGTATTAGAATTGCCGTTCCATATACTGGCATGATTGTTTCTACAAGAGAATCAAAAGAAGTTCGCGAAAGAGTTTTACACTTAGGAATTTCTCAAGTTTCAGGTGGTTCAAAAACTTCTGTTGGCGGTTATGACGAACAAGATTACACAGAAGAAGATTCGTCACAATTCGATGTTACAGATACAAGAAGTTTAGACGAGGTTATGAAATGGCTTATGGAAATAGGCTATTTACCTAGCTTCTGCACTGCTTGCTATCGCGAAGGTCGTACAGGTGAAAGATTTATGGATGTTTGCAAGTCAAAACAAATTCAAAATTTCTGTCATCCAAACGCAATTATGACCCTTAAAGAGTATTTAGAAGATTACGCAAGCCCAGAAACAAAGGCAGTTGGCGAAGAATTAATCAAAAAAGAATTAGAAACTCTTGAAAGCGAAAACGTTAAAAAACTTACAAAAGAAAATGTTGAAAAAATTGCCCAAGGCGAACGCGATTTCAGATTTTAATATAAATTACGTTTCTTGTTTAGGTTTTTTAATAAACAAAAGCAGTGGAATTAATAAAAAAGTTGCAACGGCAAACCATCTGAAAGTGTCAATGTATCCCCAAAGATGGGATTGTTTTATAAGCTCGCTATACATTTGTCCTTGAGCCATCATATAAGCAGAGCCAATGTCGTGGCTTCCAGCTAATGCTTGTACTGAGGCGTTTAATTTTTCCATATAAACATCATTAGAAAAATTTAAGTGTCCAACCATCATATTTTGATGAACTTGTGAAAATCTGGAAATCATTGTTGTAGAAATAGATGTACCAATAGCACCACCAGTATTTTTTAATAAATTTTGCAAACTGGAAGCATTTGTAAGTTCTTTATTATCAAGTGTACAACAAGATAGTGGAACAAGAGGAGTTAATGCAAAGAAAATTCCTATACCGTAACAAATATTTGGAAATGCTATTGATGTTAAATTTATTTCTAAATTAATCATTCCAAAATACCAACTACCTAATCCTAGGAAGAATAATCCAATTGCTGCAATTCTTCTATCTCCAAGTTTTTTAGAAATTATAAAATAAGTAACTAATGCTATTATATTCCCAATCCCACGAGTTCCCAGTGATAAACCACTTAAATATGATGTATAACCCATTAGGTTTTGCAACATAGACGGCAAGAGGGTGGCAGAAGCTAAAAATACTGCCATTAATATGATTTGAATAAAAGTTCCCCAAAAATATGTTCCATCAAAAAGTATTTTTAAATTTAAAAGAGGTTCTTTGTTATTTTTACTAAATTGAGATATAAAAAATAAAATTGCACAAATAACAGAGAATGTAGTTAACCAGCAAATCCAAGTTGATCCAAACCAATCAGCATCATTACCCTTATCAAGAACTACTTGCATTGAAATTAACCATAAAGATAAAAATATAATACCCTTATAATCAATTAAAACATTCTTTTGCTTTCTCGCATAAGGTGGATCTTCAACAATTTTGTTAACCCACAATGCACAAATTATACCTAAAGGTATATCAATAAGAAAAATCCATTGCCAGCAGTAATTTTCTGTAATCCACCCGCCTAGTATTGGACCAATAATTGGTGCTATAATAAACACTAGCCCAAATACTGCCATTGCTTTTTGTCTTTCATTAGGAGGAAATGTCTCTAAAATGATAGCTTGTCCAAGAGGTAAAAGTGCACCACCACCTATACCTTGCAAAAATCTTGATAAAACCATCATTACCATTGATTGAGAACAAGCGCAAAATAAAGACGAAATTGTGAACATTAAAACTGCACAAATAAGTAGTGTTTTTCGACCTAAAAGTTTTGTCATAAAACCTACAAGTGCAATTGCTATTCCGCTAGCCATTAAATAACTTGTAATAATCCAAGTTGATTCATTCATACTTATAGATAGCGAACCTGCAATATATGCTAATGCTACATTTGATATTGTTTCATTTAAAGCGAACATAAACACAGCCATTAGAACAGGCCATGCTGTAACCCAAGGGCTATATTTTGGCTTCCAATTTTCCATTTATATTGTTTTCTTTCTTTTTTATACTTTTACTTTTATTGTATTTGCTAAGGCTTTATCTAATTTATCTAAATAGTTTTTAAATTCTTTTAATTCATTTTGTGTAAAAATTTGATTTAAAAAGTTAGCTGTTTCAGGTTCAATTTTCGCAATCATTTCTTTGTGAAAATTTAAACCAAATTCAGTCAGTTTCATTTTTTTTACAAGTCTTTTACCTTTTGTGTCATTAAATCTTTGAACATATCCTTTTTTTTCAAGGCTGTCTAAAATTCTACCAATTTTTACACAATCTCTAAGAGCTAATTTAGCCAAATCTCTTTGACAAATATCTGGATTATAGTTAATTATATCAATAACTCTAAACTCATCATGTGTAATTTTTTGGTTATATTTAGAGATGTAATCTTCCTGAATGTATTTAGAAATTTGTTCGATTTTGAAAAATAACGATTCGTTATATGGCGAATTTTTGTGCATATTTACCTCATAATATATAGTATAACAAATGAAATATATTTCATTTGTTATATATTTTACTATATAACATTTTTTAAAGTCAATATTTAATTAAAAATTCTTATCTAATTGAGGATTTTTATTTTAAGGTGTTTAATCTGATTAAAATTCTTGTTATATGTTCTATTTTTAATGTATAATTGACTTAACAAACATTAAGGAGATATATTTTGGAAAAATTTTATTTAACAACCGCAATTGACTACGTAAACGGTGCGCCACACATCGGTCACGCTTACGAAAAAATATTAACTGATATTATCGCAAGACATTTCAAAAAAAGATGCGATGACGTATATTTCTTGTCTGGTACTGATGAACACGGTATCAAAATTCAAAAAACATCTGCAAGTCAAGGAATTACACCAAAAGAACTCTGCGATATGAACGCAGGCAAATTCCAAGACTGTTGGAAAGCTTTAGGCGTGGATTACAACCAATTTATCAGAACAACAGATGAAAAACACGAAAAAATTGTTCAAAAAATCTTCAAAAAATTGGTTGAGAAAGGCGATATTTACAAACATTCTTATACAGGCTTGTATTGTAGTGGTTGCGAATGTTTCTTGAGTGAAAAAGATTTGACAGAAGACGGACTTTGTCCAGATCACTTGAAAAAACCTGAAGAGGTTTCAGAAGAAAACTATTTCTTCAAACTTTCAAAATATAAAGATGCGATTATCAAACATATTAAAGAAAATCCTAACTTTATCGTTCCAAGTTTCCGTGCAAACGAGGTTATGAACCAATTACAAGATATTCAAGATATCTCTGTTTCTCGTTCAATTTCAAACGTAAATTGGGGTATTCCTGTTCTTGATGACCCTGAACAAGTTATTTATGTTTGGATTGACGCGCTTTCAAACTATATTACGGCTTTGGGCTATAATCCAGACGGCGAAAGTGAAGAAAATTTCAAAAAATATTGGCCAGCAAATGTTCAAGTAATCGGTAAAGATATTCTTAAATTCCACAGTATTTATTGGCTTGGAATTCTTATGGCGCTTGATTTACCACTACCAAAACAACTTTTGGCACACGGTTGGATTACGATTGACGAAACAAAAATGTCTAAATCTTTAGGCAACGTAATTGCTCCACAAGATATTTTGAAAAACTTTGAACTTGAAACTCCAGATGCGCTTCGTTACTATATGGCAACTTCTGCACCTTGCGGAAAAGACGGAAATTATTCAGATGATGATTTCAAAGAAAAAGTTAATGCGCACCTTGCAAATTCAATGGGCAACTTGCTAAATAGAACTCTTTCAATGCTCGTTAAATATTTTGACGGCGAAATTAAACCTGAATTTAAAACAGACGCAAGCATTTTGAATACTGCAAAAAATACAATTGATATTGTTAAAGCTCATTTTGATAAATACGAAGTTGCAGAAGCAGGAAACGCAATTATTTCGCTTGTTGACGTAACTAACAAATACGTAACAGACAATGCACCTTGGACTTTGGCAAAAGAAGAAAAAATGACAGAATGCGGACAAGTTTTGACAACTGTTCTTGATATTATGTGCGTAATTGCTTCGTTAATCGAGCCATTCTGCCCTAATATTGCTAAAGATATGGCAAAACAATTATCGTTTGATTTATCTATAAAATATGATGATTTGACAGTTGATAACATCAAAGTTGGCAAATTAATCGAAAAAGAAGACATTCATCCAGTATTTTTACGCATGGATTCAGAACTTGCAGATAAATCAGCTAAGAAAAAATAATTATGGACATCAAAGATTTAAAAAGCAGAATAGCAAAAAATAAGGAGTGTCTTTGACTTAGAAAATTCAAAACAAGAACTTTCTAAATTAGAGGCAAAATTGCAATCTCCAGAGGTTTGGGCTGATCAAAAACTTGCAAGTGAATTAGGTCAAAAAACAAGAGAAATTAAAGAAAATATTTCTCGCGTTGAACGTTGGGAAGAAATAATTTCTGACGCCGAAATTGCATACGAAATGCAGGATGAAGATTTAATCAATGAGGCAAATACCAATTTAGAAAATTTGGCCCAAGAATTGGATAAATTTGATGTTCAATTAATGCTTTCAGGCGAATATGATACGGCAGATGCAATGCTTACCGTAAATGCAGGCGCTGGCGGTACTGACGCTCAAGATTGGACAGAAATGTTGCTTAGAATGTACACTCGTTGGGCTGAAAACAAAGGCTGGAAGGTTACTTTAATGGATAAATCGGAAGGCGATGAAGCTGGGATTAAGTCTGCGACCATAAGAATTACTGGCAAATACGCCTTTGGTTATGCGAAAGCTGAAAGAGGCGTACATAGACTTGTTAGAATTTCACCATTTAATGCAAACGGCAAACGTCAAACAAGTTTTGCAAGTTGTGAGGTTTCACCGATTATTGAAGATTACGAAAAAGAAATAGTGATTCCGCCAGAAGATATTGAGCTTGATACAATGCGCTCAGGCGGTGCAGGCGGTCAAAATGTCAATAAAGTTGAAACGGCGGTTAGAATTTTGCACAAACCTACGGGTATTGTGATTAAGTGCCAACAGGAGCGCTCTCAACTTCAAAATAGAACCATTGCAATGCAAATGCTTGCTGCGAAGCTTCTTGCAATTCGTCAAGCTGAACACGAGAAAAAACTGGCAGAATTAAAAGGTCAAAATTTTGATATTAATTTTGGCTCGCAAATTCGTTCTTACGTTTTTCATCCTTATAAAATGGTTAAAGACCACCGCACAGGTTACGAGGTCGGAAATGTTGACGCGGTTATGGACGGCGATTTAGACGGATTTGTTGAAAGTTATTTGAAACAATAAGTAAAAAAGTCGCCGACATCGAAGATGTCGGCGACTATAATTTATCTAAATCTTCTTTTATTGCATTTCATCCAAGAAGGTTGGAAGTTCAAATCTTGTCATGTGGTAGTCTTTATTGTAGATTTTGCATTGTTTTGTTATTTCTTCGCAACGTTCTTCATCAATGTATGACAATGGTTCAACCGTGTTTGAGCAGAACGCCCAAGCCCAACATCCGCCTGGGTATGTCGGAATTGGTGAAGAATATGAACTTACGATTGGGAACGTTTTTTTCAACAATGCATACATGTATTTGATGTCGTCTTCGTTAGCAACAGGGCTTTCTGATTGAGCAACCATTATACCGCCTTCTTTTAAAGACTCTCTTACGTTTTTGTAGAATTCTTCAGTAAACAAGCCCACTCCTGGACCCATTGGGTCAGTTGTATCGATTAAAACGATATCAAACATATTCTTTTTGTCCTTGATATATTTGATTGCATCTTCAATTTTGATTTCAACTTTTGGGTCATCAAGTTTGCCAGCGATTGTTGGCAAGTATTTTTTAGATACTTCAATAACCATATCATCGATTTCACAAAGAACGACTTTTTCAACGGTTTTGTGTTTCAAAACTTCTCTAACAGTACCGCCGTCGCCACCGCCGATTACTAAAACTGTTTTTGGACAAGGGTGGTTCATCATTGGAATATGCGTAATCATTTCGTGGTAGAAGTATTCGTCGCCTTCTGTTGCCATCATTAGGTCGTCAAGAGTTAAAATCTTGCCAAGTTTTGAGTCAGAATCTAAAACTTCGATTTTTTGATATTTTGATTCCTCTGAAAATAGAACTTTTTTTATTTTAATTGCGATACCATATCCTGAAGGGGTTATTTCTTTATAATATAATTGCTCATCTGACATTTTGCTCTCCTATTATATTAAATCATCCAACAAGGTTTCTTGTTCTAAGCGTTTTTTAGCGTAGTCCATATTGAATAATTTACAAGATTTAACGACTTCTTCATATCTTTTTTCATCATAATTTTTCAATGGTTTGACTGTTTCAGAGCAGAACGCCCAAGCCCAACAACTTCCTGGATATGTCGGAACTGGAGATGTGTAAGTTTTTACGATTTTGAAGTTTTTCAATAAACTTTCGTATAAAATCTTACTTTTTTGTGCGTTAGCGACAGGGCTTTCTGATTGCATTACAATAATGCCATTTTCGTTTAAAACTCTTTTTAAATTGTGATATACATCGCTTGTGTATTCACCAACTCCTGGACCTAGAGGGTCTGGAGAAGAAATCAAGATTACATCAAATTTTTTGTCTGTGTTTTTGATGTAATCAAACGCGTTTACAATTTCAACAGTAACTTTCGGGTCGTTTAAACCGCTTGCGATTTCTGGAAGGTACTCTTTGCAAGTGTTTACAACGACTTCATCAATATCTACAACTACAACTTGTTCGACTGTGTTGTGTTTAAGCACTTCTTTTGTTGATGCGCCTGTTCCACCGCCGATGATTAAAACGCTTTTTGGACAAGGGTGGCTTATCATCGGAATATGGGCAATCATTTCGTTGTAATGATATGCGTCGCCTTCAGTCACGAACATTAAGTCGTTCAAAGTTAAGATTTTGCCCAAAGAAGAGTCAGAGTCTAAAACTTCGATTTTTTGATATTTTGATTGAGTTGAGAACAAAACCTCTTTGATTTTGATTGCGATACCAAAACCTGAAGGTGTTATTTCTCTATAATAATTTTGCTCATCTACCATAATTAAATTATCCTAATTTTTCAGTTAATTTTCCTGACAAAATGTGAACATGCAAGTGGAAAACAGTTTGACCTGCGCCTGCACCAGTGTTCATAATAGTTCTAAAATCAGTTAATCCAAGTTTTTTTGCAGTTGCCTTAACGCCTTTTAAAATTGCAACCATTAACTTTTTGTCTTCAAGTTCTGCCAAAGACGCAACGTGAGTTTTTGGAATTACAAGAACGTGAGTTTCTGCTTGTGGATTAAGGTCGTTAATCGCAATTACGTTTTCGTCCTCGTACACGAAATTACTTGGAATTTCCTTGTTTATGATTTTACAAAAAATGCAATCTGTCATTATAATGTTTCCTTAATGATGTTAATAACTTTTTGAACTGCTTCATCAGGTGTTAATGATTCAGCTTCGTTTGTTTGACGAGTTTTCAATTCAACTTGACCTTCAGAAATTGTTTTACCAACAGTAATTCTGAATGGGAAGCCGATTAAATCTGCGTCTTTGAATTTTACGCCAGCTCTTTCTGGACGGTCATCAAGAACTGCTTCAATACCAGCGTTGATAAGTTTTGCATAAATATCTTTTGCAACGCTCATTTGTTGTTCGTCTTTGTCGTTCAAAGGTACAACAGTTACGTGGTATGGCGCGATTTGGATTGGCCATAAGATACCGTGTTCGTCGTGCCATCTTTCAACGGCAGCAGCAGCGGTTCTTGTAACCCCAATACCGTAGCAACCCATTACGTAAGGTTGAGCCTTACCGTTTTTGTCTAAGAAGGTTGCGTTCATTGGTTTTGAGTATTTTGTACCTAATTGGAAAATATTACCAACCTCGATACCTCTTGTAACTTTTAATGGTTGACCGCATTGTGGGCAAATTTCACCAGCTTGTGCAAGTCTGATGTCGTCAAATTTTTCGATGTGAGGAATATCAACATCTAAGTTTGCACCAACCATGTGTTTGTCTTCTTGGTTAATACCTACAACGAAGTTTTTCATTTCTTTAACTGTTTCGTCAGCAATAATAGTAATTCCGTCCATACCTTTAGGTCCGATAAATCCTTTTGCTGCGTTAAAGCCTTTTTCAACCATTAATTCTTCAATTTCTGGCGCTGAGGCAATTCTGATATCCATACCGCCAACGGCGTTCATCAATTTTGTTTCTTCAACCTCTTTATCAGCTCTTATTAAAGCTAAAACAGGCTTTTTATCAACAATGTAAACTAAGCATTTTAGAATAATTGTTGCTGGAATATTTAAGAAGCTACAAAGTTCTTCGATTGAGTGAGTTTGAGGAGTGTCAATAACTTTAGCCTCGTTATATCCGAATTTGCTTCCGTCAATTTCTGCTGGTGGAAGTTTTGAAACTGCGTGGTTTGAGTTTGCAGAATAATCGCATCCGTCACAGTAGAATACGTCGTTTTCGCCTGCGTCAGTTGTTGTGATTACCATAAATTCGTGGCTTACGCTACCGCCGATTGCGCCTGAATCTGATTGAACCATTTTTGTTTCAAGTCCGCAACGTTTGAAAATTCTTGTGTATGCGTCTGCCATGTTTTTGTATTCTTTATCTAAACCTTCTTGGTCAACATCAAAGCTATATCCGTCTTTCATAATGAATTCACGACCTCTAAGTAAGCCAAAACGAGGACGAACTTCATCACGGAATTTTTCTTGGAATTGGTATAAATTTACAGGCATTTGTTTGTAAGATTTCAAGCCTTCGCGTGCAACTGCGGTAATAACTTCTTCTGCGGTTGGAGAAAGGCACATTTCTCTGTCGTGTCTATCTCTAAAACGAGCTAATTCTCTACCATAAGCTTCCCAACGACCTGATTCATCCCAAAGTTCTCTTGGTTGAACTACTGGAAGTAACAATTCTTGTGCGCCTGACGCGTTAAGTTCTTCTCTGATAATATTTTCAATTTTATGTAGAACTCTCCACATTAAAGGCAAGTAACTATAAACGCCACTAGTTAATTTTCTTATGTAGCCTGCTCTTATTAAAAATTTATGCGAAACAACCTCTGCATCTGCTGGAAATTCGCGTAATGTTTGTACAAATAATTTTGACATTTTCATAATTTATATTCCTCACTAATTGAGATTATTCTATCATAAAAATATAAAGCGTAAAACATTATTTATAAAAGCTTAATGCCGAAAATTAGTTTTTGCAACTCAATTCTGATTTTGTCCAAGTTGATGGATTTGAATTATCGTAAGTTTTGCCTTGAATGATATCTTTGTAGTGTTCAACTTTATGTTCTGCATAATCAAGAACTTTTTGTGCATTTAATAGGTTTTCTTTTGCCAAATCTCTACATTTTTTAACCATTTCATAGCGCTCTTGAAGTGTAGAATTACCTTTTAGACAAAGTTCTCCGTAGTGTTTTAAATCTTTTATACTCATTCCGCAACCTTTTAGACAAATGCAACCTTCAAGCCAATTTAAACTTTCTCTGTCAAACAATCGGTTATTATTTTTATCTCTTTTTAGTGGTGGAATAAGCCCTTTATCTGTATAAAATCTGATTGTGTGTTTAGAAACTCCATACATTTTAGCAACTTCTTGAACTGTATATAATTTTTCTTTTTCTAAAGTTTGCATTTTTATTTCCCCACTTGACTTCGTGTAACTCGAATGTTTTACAATGAAAATTATAGCACAGAAAATAGGAGAAACTTTATGCAAAAATTAAAATTAAACAACGGAATGGAAATGCCAATATTGGGTTTTGGTACTTTTTTGATGAATGATAAAAAAGAATGTGAACAATCTGTAATTGATGCAATTCACACTGGATACCGATTAATTGATACTGCAAAAGCCTATGGAAATGAGGAGTCTGTTGGTTTAGGAATTAAAAATTCTGGAATAAAAAGAGAAGAAATTTTTCTTACAACAAAAATAAATTTTGGCGATTTTGAACATGATGCTTGCGAAAAAGCTGTTATGGACTCATTGAAAAAGCTTCAAGTAGAATATATTGATATGGTTCTTTTGCATTGGCCTTTTGGAAATACTTATTCTGCATATAGAGTTCTGGAGAATTTTTACAAAAAAGGTGTGATTAAAGCAATCGGTGTTTCAAATTATATGCCAAGTCAGTTGATTGATTTGATTAAATTTAATGAAACAATTCCTGCGGTAAACCAAATTGAGGTTAATCTTCATTGTCAGCAAAACGAACTAAGAGAAATTAATAAAAAATATAATGTTGTAACTCAAGCTTATGCACCTTTTGGTCAAGGAAAAGCTGAATATTTATATGAACTTCCTGAACTTGTAGAGATTGCAAAAAAACATAATAAATCAACAAGGCAAGTTGCTCTAAGATTTTTAATTCAAAACGATGTTGCAGTTATTCCAAAATCAGTTCATTTAGATAGAATTAAGTCTAATTTTGAGGTTTTTGACTTTGAACTAACTCAAGAGGAAATGAATACGCTAAAAACTCTTGATAAAAACCAAAATTTGATAGGTTGCTCTCAAGATACAAAATTAGCAGAATTTGCTATGACTTGGGTGTAAAAACCCAAGTTTAAATTAAATTCCTTGTGGCAGGTTTTTGTCTAGCTCTGCTTGAACTTCTTTTGGTTGGATAGAAAGTGTTTCATGATTTTCCATTGCAAGCGTCATACACTCTTTGTATTCTGACCAAAGTTGTTTGTATTTCAATACTTGCGCCATTACGTAATACAAATCTCCATTGTCTGGAATTTCTTGTAATGCGGCTTTCATTATCATCATAGCCTCGTCGTAGCGCTCTGTTTTAAACAAAATTTTTGCCATAATTTTGTACGCTTCAATATCACGAGGATTGTATTCTAAAGTTTTTTGCAAATATCCTAAAGCTGAGTTGTAATCACCTTGGTCGTAAGCGATTGAGCCTAAATTAAAGTATGCCCAACTATAATTTGGTGATTGTTCAATAACTTTTTTGTATTCTGCGATTGCTTCTGGAATTTTGCCTTCATTTCTATAAATATAACCTAAGTGGAAATGTGCAAAAATGTCGTTACTGTTAAGTTGTACGGCTTTCATAAAGCAAACTTTTGCAATTTCTGGTTGTTCTTTTTTAACGTAGCAAAGTCCTAAATTAAAATAACTGTTTGAATCATCGACGTCTGTTGAAAGTACGCGTTTGAAACAGTCGATTGCTTTATCAAATTCACGCATATCAATATAAACAAGCCCCAAATTGTAGTAAAAATCGGTTTCATCAGGTGATAACTCGATTGCTTTGAGGTAAGCTTGTTCAGCTTTCGGCAAATCTCTCATTTTCTCGTGAACAATACCTTTATTGTAGTAAAGGCTTGCATCTTGAGGGAAAATACTTATCAAAAATTGAAATTGTTTCAAGGATTCTTCATTAAAACCCTTGTCCAACAAAACAACTGCTAAGCGTCGTCTAGCCTGAAAGTTAGACGAATCTTCGCGCAACATAGCCTGTAATTCTTCAATTTCTTGTAAGTCTTGCTCGTCGGTCATAATACTATTATAAACGCAAATCGAATATGTGCAAAGATGTTAACTTTATTTTAAAGTTTCACCTTTTCTTCTGTAAAAATCTTCCAAGAAGCTTGTGTTGAAATTACCTGTTTTGAAAACTTCGTCTTCAATAACCTCTAAATCGAACGGAATTGTAGTTTCAACGCCGATTACAACATATTCTTTCAAAGCTTGGTACATTCTACGTCTTGCTTGGTTTCTGTTTTCACCCCAACAAATCAATTTACCAATCATTGAATCGTAATAAGGTGGAATTTTGTATCCAGGGTATACGTGAGAATCTACACGAACGCCAAATCCTCCTGGTTGAACGTATCCTTCGATAGTTCCAGGACAAGGCATGAAGTTCTTTTCAGGATTTTCTGCGTTAATACGGCATTCAATTGCGTGACCTTGAAGGTTTACATCTTTTTGTTTGTATTGTAATTTTTCGCCAGATGCTACAAGAATTTGTTGTCTTACGATATCAATTCTTGAAATCATTTCTGTAATGCAGTGTTCTACTTGTACACGAGTATTCATTTCCATGAAGTACCATTTGCCGTCGCTATCAAGTAAGAATTCGCAAGTACCTACACCTTCGTATTTAACCGCTTTTGCAGCACGAATAGAGGCTTCACCCATTTTCTTTCTTGTACGTTCATCAACTGCTGGAGATGGAGTTTCTTCAATAAGCTTTTGGTGACGTCTTTGAACAGAGCAATCTCTTTCGCCTAAGTAGATGTAGTTTCCGTATTTGTCGCCGATGATTTGAACCTCAATATGGCGAGGGTTTTCTAAATATTTTTCGCAGTAAACATCAGGATTACCGAAGGATTTTTCTGCTTCTGATTGGCAAAGTTGTAAGTTTGTAGCAACTTCTTCATCGTTTCTGCAAACTCTCATACCTTTACCGCCACCACCAGCAGTAGCTTTCAAGATAATCGGATATTTAACTTTTTTAGCAAATTTTATAACTTCTTTTGCGTCGTGAACAATGCCTGTTCCTGGAATTACAGGTACATCGTTTTCAATCATTGTTTTACGAGCGTTTGCTTTATCACCCATTTTTCTCATTGATTGAGAAGAAGGTCCGATAAATTTGATGTTGTGTTGTTCACAAATTTCTGCAAAATCTGCGCGTTCTGACAAAAATCCATATCCAGGGTGAATTGCATCAACACCAGCAAGTTCAGCAACTGACATAATTGCAGGAATGCTTAAATAACTTTTTGTGCTATCAGCAGGTCCAATACAATATGCATCAGTAGCCAATCTTACGTGTAGTGAATTAGCGTCTGCTTCAGAATAAACTGCAACAGTCGGAATACCTAATTCACGGCATGCTCTGATAATTCTAACCGAAATTTCGCCGCGGTTAGCGACAAGAACTTTTCTAAACATATTTCTTAATTCCTAATTATTCAATGTACATAAGAACTTGACCGTATTCAACAGGTTGTCCGTCATCTACGCATATTTCAACAACTTTGCCTGAATAATCAGATTCTATTTCGTTCATAAGCTTCATTGCTTCAATAATACAAACAACTTCGCCTTGTGCAACAAGTGAACCTACTTCAACAAAAGCTGGAGCATCTGGAGATGCAGCCTTGTAGAAAGTTCCTACCATTGGGGATTTAATAGCTTTGCCAGTTTTTACTGGTTCTGCTTTAATTTCGTTTTTAACTTCGGTAGTTTCTTGTTGTATAACTTTAGTTTCAGCAACTGGTACGATTTGTTGTGCAGTTACTGTTTGTTTTTCACGTTTCAAAACAATTGACTGTTCTTGATCTTCTAATTGCATTTCTGTCAATTCAGATTCGTTCATCAATTTAGCCAATTTTTCAAGATATTTTAAATCGAATTTCATTTTTCATCCTTTCCCTTAAAAGATGCTAAACTAGCATCTGTCAAGGTATTCGTTAGTTCTAGTATCAATTCTAATTCTGTCACCGTTTACAACGAAGAATGGAACGTTAACAACTGCGCCTGTTTCTGTTTCAGCAGGTTTTGTACCACCTTGAGAAGTGTTACCCTTTTCAGCAGGTGGAGTGTTAACAACTTCTAATTCTACGTGAGTTGGAAGGTCAACACCGATAACTTTTCCGTCGTGAGTTAGAACTGAAACGTTCATATTTTCTTTTAAGTATTTAATGCTATCGCCAATCATATCAGCTGTTACAGTGATTTGTTCGTAAGTTTCTAAGTCCATCATCACGTAACCATCGCCTTCTTTATATAAATATTGCATATCTCTACGATCTAACATAGCTTTTGCAACTTTTTCACCAGCTCTGAAAGTTTTTTCAACTACTTGGCCAGTTTCAACGTTTTTAAGTTTAGTTCTTACGAATGCTGCACCTTTACCAGGTTTTACGTGTAAGAATTCAACTACAGACCACAAAGCGCCGTTGTCTAGTTGTAGAGTTAAGCCTGTTTTTAAATCGTTTACTGAAATCATAAATTCTCCTTTTGTTTAACTATGAGAAAATAATACCATAAACATTTTATTTTTCAAGAAAGTAGTTATTAAGATGATGTAAAGAGTTCATCAAAAGCTATAAGTCAATAAGCGTTTAAGACAATAAGTCGACTTATAATCAAAATGACATTTTTAACATAAATGAACTTATAGTCTTATAGTCTTAACGGTTTAATGATTCCTAATGACACGTTGTTTTGTTGTCCCAATTTATAACGTTTGGACAGTTTTTGTAATCCATATTTTTGTTAATTAAAACCCAAGCAGTGCAAGCAAAGCCACCATTTTGTAAGCAATCAGAAAATGGCATAAGATTATCTTTTGGCCCACCCATTGGAATTAGCCCCTTGCGTGTTGTGTAAAATCCAAACTGGTCAATGCCAGCTTTATTTGCACCTTGTGGACCATCTATATCAATATACGTCGCACCTATAATTTTGTTTGTGTCGTCAACGGGGTCAACTTCTCCTCTAAAATCTTTATTTACAAGAATTCCACTGCCGTTTGTCATTCTTATTTTATAGCCAGAAAGTTCGGTTTCACCAAAGCAACCAGATTCGGTTAAATCGCAGTAATTAATAACTTTTAGTTTGTTTTTTAGTATTTCTGAAAACTCTTTTGGAGTGTAATCCTTCGTTACGGCGCTAATTTCATAACCGCTTATATCAAAATCTAAAATTTTCTCCATAACTAACGCGATTTCAATTTTTTGGTATGTTTGATTTAGCATATCCGCGAAAGTACGCTCTTTATTGGTCATTACAACGGTCGGAATTGTTAACATTGCAAGAATTGCGACAACGACCATTACAATTAACATTTCTGCTAACGTAAAGCCTTTTTGTTGCAAGTTTTTACAATATAATTTCATTCAAAACCCTTATAAAAGAACGATGTAATGGAAGAAGAAAGCAAATGCTATGCCTAAAATTGCACCGCAAAATACTTCTTTTGGAGTGTGTCCTAACATTTCTTTTAATTTTGTACCAGCAGAATTGATGTCGTGTTTGTAAAAATCAGCAATCATTTTGTTTAAGCAAACTGCCATTCTTCCTGAAGCTCTACGAATACCAGCTGCGTCGTACATTACAACAAAAGCGTATCCCAAAGATACTGCAAAAATTTGCGACATAAATCCTGACATTATGCCGATTGAAAAAGATAACGCTACAACGCCAGCAGAGTGAGAACTTGGCATTCCACCTGTTGTTGTGAAAATTCTGAAATCAACTCTTCTATTGATGATGATATCCAAAATTAATTTTATTACTTGAGCCAAAAGTGCAGCAAAAAGACCTGCAAAAAGAGCTTCAAGACCTGTGTTTACAATTTTTCCTGCCAAGTTTTCCATTATTTATTTACCTTTTCTCTTATTGAATTAATTATCGTGTTAAATATTTCTGATTTAACATCATATTTGTTTAGTATAGCACAAGCGTCGTCTAAAAGGCAATTAACTTCACATTTCGCTTTTTCTAATCCGAAAAGTGCAGTATAAGTTAGCTTTCCAGCGTTTTTGTCTTTACCTAAAGTTTTACCCATTTCTTCAAATGTTGAAATTTCGTCCAAAACGTCGTCGCAAATTTGGAACGCAAAACCTAATTTTTGACCAAAATCGTCCATTTCTTTAATTTGTTCCTCAGTTGCATTTGCGATGTATGCACCTGCTTTTAATGCTGATTTGAATAAATCCGCAGTTTTGTGAGTGTGAATATATTCCAATGTTTTGGCATCATAAGGTTTGCCTTCCATTGCTATATCTACAACTTGACCTGCGATAATTCCGTAAGCGCCTGCTGCAAGTGCGTGTTCGCGTAAGACTTTTACAATAGTTTCTGCTGGAAGGTCTGATTTATCAATAATTAACTGAACGCCATAGCTGATTAGTGCATCACCTGCAAGAACGGCAGTGCTTTCAGAGAATTTTTTGTGGTTTGTAAGCTTTCCGCGTCTGTAATCGTCATTATCCATGCAAGGTAGGTCGTCGTGGATAAGGCTTTGAGTGTGTAACATCTCAAATGCACAAGCGGTTGGAAGTGCTTTTTCCATATCTCCGCCGAAAATTCTGCAAGCTTCTAAACACATAATTGGGCGTAATCTTTTTCCGCCTGCAAGTAAGCTATATCGCATTGATTCAAAGATTTCTTCTGGATAACTTACTGGTAAGTATTCGTCTAATTTTTTGTTTACTAATTCAATTAATTCTTTCATTTTATTTATCCTCATGAATTTCTTTATGTAAGCTTTGTTTTTGAGTATTTCTAGCTGATTGACGCTTTTGAACACTAATTTTTACTGCCATTTTGTCATTGTGGTGTTTGAAATTAGTTTCTCTTTCGTGTTTTGTGCCAGAATATTTTACTCGCTCTTTGTATTCTTTTGCCTCGTTAACAAAAGACAAATAGCTTTGATAACGGCTTAAATCGATATCTTCTATGTGCTCAAGAACTGCACAACCTGCTTCCTTGTCGTGCAAACAGTCTGAAAACTTGCAATAACCTTTGTATTGCTTGATTTCGTCAAATAATTCATCAACCTCTGTTGGCATTAAAAAATCAAATTTCAAATTGCTAAACCCAGGAGTGTCAACAATTTTCATTGTGTCAGTGATGTTAATAATTTCGCAATGTCTTGTTGTGTGAGTTCCTCGTTCGGTTTTTTCGCTGACAGATTTTGTTCTCAAATTACATTCTGGGTTGATTGCGTTGATTAGGCTTGATTTTCCAACCCCTGAACTTCCGCAAAGAACTGAAATTTTTCCATCTAAAATTTCTTTAAAATCTTCAATTCCGTCCTTCTCTTTTGCAGATGTGAAAACTATGTCAAAGCCAAGTGGTTCGTAAATTTGGAACACTTTTTCAATAGTTGAATCGTCAAGTGACAAGTCGTTTTTGTTAAAGCATAATTCTGTTGGAATATTATAGTATTTTGCGAACGAAATGTATCGATTTAACTGTTCAAAGCTTAATTCAGGCTCTTTTACGGCTGAAACGATAACAATTTGGTCAATATTTGCAACATTTGGGCGCGGAATATAGTTTTTCTTTGGCAAAACTTTTTCAATTGCGCCGTTTTCAAATTCAACAAAATCGCCAACAACAATTTTCAACTTTTGTTTTTTTAAGACTTCTCTTAATTTGCATTCAAAAATTTGATTATTATGGTTTACATAATAAAAATCTGAATGAATTTTAAAGATTTGTCCTGTTTTTGTCATTTTTACACTCTTAAAGACTCAATTGCTTTTTTTACATCGTTGCTTTTGTAGATGTAGCTTCCTGCTACAAGTGAAGTTGCGCCTAAAGAGGTACAAATTTTTGAAGTTACGTCATTAATTCCGCCGTCAACTTGGATGATTAAATCCTCTTTGCCGTGTTGTTTGATTGTAGGAATTTTTTGCGCGCAATAATGCATGAATTCTTGACCGCCAAACCCTGGTTCTACGGTCATTACAAGTACCATATCAACAAATGGCAAATATGGAATTATGTCGTTTTGGTTTGTTTTTGGCTTGATTGAAATACCAGCTTTGCAACCTAGGCTTTTAATTTTATTGCAAATTTCCTCGATATTTTCAGGTTTTACTGCTTCATAATGGAAAGTAATAATATCTGCACCAGCTTTTGCAAAGTCTTCAATATATTTTTCAGGATTTTCAATCATCAAATGCACATCAAGAGGTTTTCTTGCAAATCTTTTTAAAGATTTTACAACTGGAATTCCGATTGTAATGTTTGGCACAAAATGACCGTCCATAACGTCAACGTGAATCCAGTCTGCGCCGTTATCTTCAACTAATTTTATATCTCTTTCAAGGTTAGCAAAATCTGCTGATAAAATTGATGGTGAAACAATAATTTCTTTACTCATTTATAACTCCTAATTTTTTACATGCCTCGTATGCGCATTTTTGTTCTGCGTCTTTTTTGCTTTTGCCTATTGCACTTGCCAAAATTCTTCCTTGATATTTCACTTGAATTTTAAATTGTGGAGAATGCGCAGGTCCAAGCTGTTCTAATAATTCATATTTTGGTAATTCTTTTGTTTTACCTTGAGTGTATTCTTGCAAAATCTCTTTCGCGTTGTATCTATCAAGGTTTTGCTCAACTTCTTCAACGTAAGGTTCAAAAATTTCGTCTAAGAATTGAATAATTTCTTCTTTTTTATTATCAAGATAAAACGCGCCAAGCAAAGCTTCAAACACGCAAGCTTTAATTGATTCTCTGTTTCTTTCGCCAGATTTTTCAGCGTTTTCGCCTAAAATAATCAAGGGTGTTATATTAATTTTTTCTGCGATTTTTGCCAAAGTTGCGTCTGATACCAAAATTGAGCGAATTTTAGTTAAATCACCTTCGTGAGAATTTCTATATTTTTTGATTAATTTTTCAGATACTGCAAGTTTTAGAACAGAATCGCCAAAAAATTCTAATCTTTCGTAATTTTCCAGTGAATTTATGTTGTTTTCTTTAGTAAAAGACGGATGAGTCAAGGCTTTTGTGTACAATGAGTCATCCGTAATTTTTATTTTAAATATATCTTCTAACGCATTACGCATTAAAAATTCCTTTTACAAAGTTGATTATGTTTATCCACAAATCGTTTGATTGAACAAAGTATGCGAAATAGTAATACATCACAGGGATTGTGAAAATATAACTGTCTGTTCTGTCTAAAAATCCGCCGTGTCCTGGAAGTAGGTCGCCAGAATCTTTAACCCCAGCATCGCGTTTTAATAAAGATTCGCATAAGTCGCCGATTTGAGCGAATGTTGTTACTAAAAGACCTGCAATTAAAGCGTGGTACCAAGGCAATTTGATGAAGTAAGCGATGATAAAACCACCGATTATAGCGCAAATTGCACCGCCAATAGAGCCTTCAATTGTCTTGTTTGGACTGATAACTGGAGCAAGTTTGTGTTTGCCGAATTTTCGTCCAAAATAGTAACAACCTACATCTGTGAATATAACTAACAAGAACATAAATAAAACGTATCCTAAGCCTGCGCTTAAAATATCAGTTTTTAGTATCATTTCAAGTGAAGTATGGTTATCAGCACCTAAATCTCTTAAAAATAGTAGGTGTAGAGGGAACCAACCGCTATAAACAAAGCCAACGATTGTTGTTGAGGCGTTTGCGATATAAGGTTGTTTGCCTCTGAATAATACCCACATAAAAGCTACCATTGTGCCAACAGTAAATGCTAAAGGCACTAAATTAAAGCAATTGAAGTAAGCCATTACCGCAAAAATAGCGTCAGCAAGGATGATAACCTTTAAACTAGGGTAGAACCCTTTATGTTCTAATATGTTAACAAACTCTTTTGATGCTAAGAAGATAATTACAGACAACAAAAGTAACAGTGGTAAACCGCCGAAGATGATACATGCAAGGGCGATTAACCCAAAAATCCAACCTGTAATTACTCTTAAAATTGAGTTGTTCATTATACTGTCATAACCTCTTTTTCTTTGTCAGCAACTTCTTTATCAACAATTCCAGTGTATTTGTCTGTTAATTTTTGGATTTTGTCTTGGTTGTCTTTAACCATATCTTCTGGTAAGTTTTCAGATTTTTCAAGTTTTTTCAATTCATCTGTCATATCACGACGAACGTTTCTTACTTGAACTTTTGTTTCTTCACCGAATTTTTTAACGTCTTTTGTAATTTCTTTTCTTTTTTCTTCAGTTAAAGGTGGGAAGTTCAATCTAATTGAAACACCGTCATTGTTAGGAGCAACGCCTAATTCAGCTTTGATGATTGATTTTTCAACTTCTTTTAAAACTGATTTGTCAAATGGAGCGATTACCAAAGTTGTACCTTCTGATACTGTAACTTGAGCCATTTGTTTTAATGGAGTTGGTGCGCCATAGTATTCAACCATAACTTTATCTAGCATAGCAGGGTTTGCACGACCTGTTCTAACTGTTGAAAAATCTCTGTGTAATTGGTTTAGAGCTTTTTCCATTTTTTCTGTACCGTTTTTAAATAATGCTTCTAATGCTTCTGACATTGTTTAACCTCTTTCTTATTGTTGTTTTCCTACGTAAGTTCCGATTTTTTCACCTAAAATAATTTTCTTGATAGCATCTTTTGCTTTAAAATCGAAAACTATAATAGGAATATTATTTTGTTGGCACAAATCGCAAGCTGATCTGTCCATAACCTTCAAATCGTGTTTAATGATTTCATCATAATCAATGTTTTCAAGCTTTTTAGCGTCCTTGTTAACGTTAGGGTCGTCTGTGTAAACCCCGTCAACGCCATTTTTAGCCATTAACATAACTTTTGCATCGATTTCAGATGCTCTCAAAGCGCTTGCAGTGTCAGTTGTGAAGAATGGATTTCCTGTACCGCCTGCAAATATTACAACACGACCTTTTTCAAGGTGCCTGTTTGCTTTAAATCTGATATAAGGTTCAGCGATTTCGTTCATTTCGATTGCTGATTGAACTCTGCAAGGAACTTCAATTTTCTTTAATGCAGATTGAAGTGCAAGAGCGTTCATAACAGTTGCTAACATACCTAAGTAATCGCCTGAAGCTCTGTCCATACCTAAGCGAGCGCTATTTTTCATTCCTCTGAAAATGTTTCCGCCACCAACAACAACTGCAACTTCTACGCCCATATCGTGGATTTGTTTGATTTCTTCGGCAATAAATTCAACTGGTTTGTAATCAATCCCAAATTGTTGTTCGCCAAGAAGAGCTTCACCACTGATTTTTAGTAAAATTCTTTTATATTTTAGATTTTCCATAAAAACTCCTCAATGTTTATATAAATGGTACATTAAATATGTTTTAAAGTAAAGTTATGAATAAAATTACGTTACATTTGTTTCTCATAAGTTTGCGTTCAGTTTTCAAAATACAACTTTTTCGCGTTATAATTGAGCTATGATTTATCTTATTCTAGCGACAATATGTTTTTCACTCTCTTTTGGTTTAATCAAGAACCAATTGAGCGTTTTGCCTAGTGATTTCGTGGTTTTATGCCGTTTAATCCTTGCAATGATAATATTTTTGCCGTTTATAAAGAAAGTAAATCTCAAAAAATGCGCGATTGTTCTTCTGATTGGCGCAATTCAGTTTGGCGTAATGTATTTGTGCTTTATAAAAGCTTTCAAGTATTTGCAAGGTTGCGAGGTTGCTCTTTTAACCACTACAACTCCAGTTTTTGTGGCTCTTTGGTCAATAATTTTTGGCGAAAAGTTCAAACTAACCTACGTTTTATGCATTTTGATGTCAGTTTTTGGCGCAGGAATTGTTGTTTGGCAAAATATGCCGTTAACACTGATTTTAAAGGGAATAATTTTGATGGAAACTTGCAATTGTAGCTTTGCGCTTGGTCAAGTTCTTTGGAAAAATTATGTCGGCAAAGACGAAGAACAAAGCTATCGCTTGATGTCTTATGCGTATTTAGGCGCAGTTTTGTTTGTATTGCCGTTTACCCTTGTAGATGTTGATTTTCAGGCAATAATTTTGACAAAAGGTCAAATATTTTCACTATTGTATTTGGGTATAATACCGACAGGCATTGGCTTTTGGTTATGGAACAAGGGCGCAGAACAAGTTAAATCTTATCTTTTAGCAATTATGAACAACTTCAAAATACCTTTGGGCGTGCTTTTTGCGATTGCAATTTTCCACGAAAAAGTAGATTTGGTGAACTTTTTAATCGGTTCATCAATAATCCTTTTGGCAGTTTTAGTTTTAAATTATCGCCTAAAACGCGATAATTAAATCCTTTTCTCGTTTTTCAATTGTTGAATTGCAAGCGTAGAATAAATAGGTCTATGCGCCATTTTTTCTGCCACAACATCGGCAATAGCAGATGTTAGCATAATTGGTAAAATTGTCGCATATCCACCAGTCATTTCAAAAACCATAATAACTGCGGTAATAGGAGTTCTTGCAACGGCTGAAAGAAAGGCTGCCATTCCAATTGTGCCAAACGCTATTGGATTAACTGTTAATCCAATAAAATGGCTTATTCCGCCTGTAAAATATCCCAAAAACGCGCCTAACATCAAGGTTGGTAAGAAAATACCGCCCGCAGCACCTGAACCAAAACAGATTGGAGTTATGAAGAATTTAACTAAAAAGATGATAAACACAAGTTTTAAGCCGATTTGACCTTGAAGTAAACTTTCGACTGTCAAATTTCCTGAACCCATAACTTGTGGTAAAATTACCCCAATTAAACCGACGATAAGCCCTGCAATTGCAGGTTTTGCCCAGTTAGGGATTTTATTCAAAAGTGAATAAATTTTGTTTGTAATCAAAATTGTGCGTGCAAACATAACCCCTAAAATGCCCGCCAAAACTCCTAAAATTAGGCATACGGCTATGGTCTTAAAGTTCAGGTCAGCGCTTGTCATAATTATATTGAAGGCAGGGTTATTGCCTAAACATTCACGCGCAATTGCCGATGCAACAACGGCTGCAACCATTGTTGGAAGTAAAATCATATAAGAAAATTTATGAATTAATTCTTCCAAAACAAATACAGTTCCTGCGATTGGCGCATTAAAAGTTGCTGCAATTGCTGAACCTGCACCAGCTGCGATGAGTTTATCCTTGTTAAATCCAGTGGCTTTGAATAGTTTGCCGACTAAAGCACCCGCGCCTGCGCCCAACTGAACGCTAGGACCTTCTCTACCAAGTGATAAGCCCGAACCGATTGCGCTTAAACCTGCGAAAAATTTGACAAAAATGCTTCTAATTCTAGTCAGTTTGCCGTAATTTGCCAAGCATAGTTTTACGTATGGAATACCGCTTCCTCTTGTTTCTGGTGCAAATTTAAAGACCAAAAGCCCTGAAATTAGACCGCCTAAGGTTGTGATTAACGGTAAAAGCCAGATTTTATGCGGATTATGGATTGTGAAATTTTGAATATGTTCAAAAGTCCAACTGATAGAACTGTTGAAGGCTACGATTAATAAACCTGTGATAATCCCGATTAGCAAAGCTTGCCAAAGAGATTTGCCGTGGATTACTCGTCTTATGAACTTTATTACGTGTCTATTCATATCATAATTATATGTATTTATTCAAAACTTTAAAAATCTTTAAAATTTCTAAACATTTCTTGTATTTTTTTTGTTTCCATGGCAAAATTAGAGTTGATAAAACGAATAGTTGTCGTATGTGTATAAAAGGAGACAAGAAATGAAACTATCAAAATTAGTAGCAACATTGTCAGTAATGGTATTAGCTTGCTCAACTGCAAATGCAGCAAACGTAGAAGCTTATGCTCACCCAACAATGTTCAATTCTTCTGCTGTTGAAACACAAGGTTCACGCGGTGTTTTCGTAGTAGGTGAAAAAATGATGGCAGTTGCTTCAGAAGCTATCCAAGGTAAAGAAAACGTTTTAATCGACGCTGAAGCAAACGCATTAGCAAAAGATTTAGAATCAATCTTAGGCAAAGCTTTTGATTTAAAAACTCCAGCTTTACGTTGTGAAATGGCTCACGCTTTAGCTGAAGGCTTAGGCCTAAAATCTGCAACAACTAACAAATATACTTACAAAGACGTTGCAGGTCACAAATTACAATCTTACATTTACAGAGCTTTAGCTGCTGATGTTATGATTGGTTACCCAGACAAAAACTTCAGACCAGACCAAAAAATCACAAAAGCTGAAGTATTTGCTACATTAGCTCAATTGTTAACAAACGAACCACAAGCTACAACAGTTGGTAAATTGGTTAACAAATATGACATGCAAGAAATTCCAGCTTGGGCTGACAAAGCTACAATCAAAGTTATGGAATCAGGTATCTTAGACAACCTTCCAGACTTACAAGGTGTTGCAGCTAACAAATATTTAACAACTGAACAATTACAAAAATTAGTTGTTACTTTAAGCCATAGCAAATACTATGATTCTTCTCGTTTAGCTGATTCAGCTAACTTAGCAAGCATCAGAGTTAAAATTAAAGAAAGAGTTGATGCAAGACACATCAATATCGGTGAAACAATTTATGCTGAAACAACAGAATGTGCTACAGTTAGCGGTGTTAACTTCGCAGCAGGTTCAAAAGTTATCGGTGAAGTTGTTGAAGTTGCAAGACCTGGTATCAAAAATCCTGGTTATGTAAAAGTTAAATTCAACTCAATCCAAAACGGTTCAACAAAAGTTGATTTCCCTTCAGTAGCAAGAGCTTCTGCTGAAAATACAAAAACAACAAACGTTGTTGCTCGTATTTTCGCAACTCCAGTTTCTGCAGTTGCAAGAGTTGGCGGTACTGCTGCTAGAACAATCTCAACTGAAGCTATGAACATTGCAAATGATGGCGAAAGATATGTTGACAACTGGTCAAATGCAATCGCTGATACATTATCTTTACAACCAATGGCTGGTTTAAGAAATGTTGGTAAATCATTCGTAACTTTAGGATACTTCATGTATGATACAGCTAAATTAGCTGCATCTGGTACATTCGGTGTTCTTTATGAATTAGGTGATGAAGTTAGATACGTAATCTTACCTTCTTCAATCAATGATTCAGCATTGAACCCTGGTGATGAATTATCAGTTATCTACAAAAAATAATTGAATAATTATTTATAACTAGATTGGGCGGTTTGGAGAAATCCAAACCGCCCTTTTTATTAATTGCAAAGTAAAAATAAAGATTTTATAAATGCTTATTTATTAGAGTTATAATTGTATATAGAGATTGGAATTATGCGAAAATATCATACACACATAACTTTAATTATACTAGCTTGCATATTGTACGTAATGGCGAATTTCCAAAGGGTTGCAATCCCTGGGGCGATATTTGACATCTTGCAAACAGATTTGGGCGCAAAAGCGCCAACAATTACCTCTTTTGGGGCAACTTTTATGTACACTTACGCATTCAGTTTGCTTGCTATCGGAATGTTAGTCGATAGATTTAGCGGTGTAAAAGTTATTTTGTGGGGTGGCGCTCTTTTTGCTATTGGGGGATTGATTTTCCCTAATACAACTTGTTTACCATTGTTATATCTAAGCAGAATGCTTTTAGGTGCAGGCGCAGCGTGTTTTTATTTGAGTTTGATTCAGGAAGTTAAAAAATGTTTTCCAGATAAATATTTCGGAATTTCAGTTTCGTTAATGTTAATAACAGGCTATATGGGTGGTGTTTGCGCAAACGCACCATTTATAATGCTTGCACACGCTTTTACATGGCAAATTGTAATGAATGTTTTGGCAGGAATAACTCTTGCGGTCGTTTTAATTTATGCGTTCGTATTGCACTTTTTACACGGTGTTCCAGAAAATAAACACGTGCATTTTTCATTAGAACCGTTCAAAGAAGTTTTATCCAAACCGTTTAACCGCAATTTGTATATGTTTGCAGGATTGAATTATGGTTTATACTATGTAATTCAAACTGTTATCGGGGTTAAATTTTTAAAAGATTTCGTTAATTTATCTGCAACACAAGCCTCTGTTGCCTTGTCTATAATGGTTATTATCGCTGGTATTTCAGGTCTATCTTTGGCAACCTTGAGCAAATTATGCAACAACAGACGTGTAATTTTTATGAAAAGTGTTTGTCTGTTTACAACAACAATTTTTGCAATAATTTTCTTATGCTTGCTATTTAATATCAGAACTCATTTAATCGTTTACATGTTGATGTTAATTGCAATTGGTGGTGGAATGTCGCCATTGTTGGTTCCGATTATTCACGGCACAAACAAGTATGAAGTTCGAGGAACTGCATTGAGCATTATGAATTGTTGTTTCTTCTTGTCAGTTGGTATTTTGGCAAGTTTAGTTGGTATTTTGCTTGATTTTTATGCCCCTGTTTCAAATACAGTAGGACATTTGGTATATTCAAATAAGTCTTATATGTTGGTATTTGGAACCTTCATTTTGTTCTCGCTTGTTGAAATGTACAATGTTTTCAAGCTTAAAGATGTATAGTTCATCTATTTAGAGGATTACAAAACTGCTTTTCTCCTGTAAAATACGAAGGATAGGGATAAAAGGAGGTATTTTATGTCAGCAATTATCGGAGGTATTTCACAAAATAGTGATTTACAATCTATGATTTTTCAGATGTTTAATAAAATAAATAATGCAACAATAAATTCAGGCGAAAAAACTTCTGCGCTTGATACTACAAAAGCTATTAATACAGAGGATTTTGCAAGAAATTTAGAAAAACAGTTGCAAGCAGAACAAGAGGCTCAAAAACCTAATAAAAATGGATTAAAAGCGATACAATTAGACAATCCTGCGACTTTTAATATAACTAGCGCAGATGAAAATTCAATTGATTTTTACAAGGATATTTTGAATTCGTTTATGGAAACCTTAAAAGAAGCGGGAGAAAGTGCTTCAAATAAGACTTCTAAAACTCCGTCTGTTGAAAACGCTGGTTCTATCGCATCAGCTGATATTGGAGATTCTCTTAAAAACTTGGCAGGTGAATTTATTCAAAAACTTATTGACAATTACAAGGATAAAGGTAGTATTTTAGGTATAAATGTCTAATTGAAATAAATAAAAAAGGCGGTAATCTTATTTATAAGATTACCGCCTTTTTTGTGCTAGAATGAAGAAAAATAGGAGATTTGTTATGCATAATACTAAAAAAATTACAGAAGATTTAAGTTATTTAGGCGCAAGTGATAGAAGATTAGCGCTTTTTGAAAATGTATTTCCAATTGAAAGAGGTGTTTCTTACAACTCATATTTATTAAAAGATGAAAAAACTGTATTGCTTGATACTGTTGATAATTCAGTGTTAGAGCGCTTTTTAGAAAATCTTAAATTTGAATTAGGCGAAAGAAAACTTGATTATATCGTTATAAACCACATGGAACCTGACCATGCAGGAACTTTGCAAGCTATAGTTCAAAGATATCCTGATGCTAAAATTGTTTCAAACGCAAAAGCAAGCGCTATGATGAAGCAATACTTTGATTTTGATGTTGATGAAAAAATCGAATTGGTTAAAGAAGGCGATGTTTTAGAAACAGGTAAACACAAATTGACTTTTGTTATGGCGCCAATGGTTCACTGGCCAGAAGCAATGGTTACGTATGATTTGACTGATAAAATTTTATTTTCAGCTGACGCGTTCGGAACTTTTGGGGCGCTAAACGGTAATATATACGCTGACGAAGTTGATTTTGAACGTGAATGGTTAGATGACGCGAGAAGATATTATACTAATATTGTTGGTAAATACGGTCCACAAGTTCAAGCACTTTTGAAAAAGGCTTCAGGACTTGAAATTAGTATGATTTGCCCATTGCATGGTCCAATTTGGAGAGAAAATTTAGGTTGGTTTATTGAAAAATATCAAAAATGGTCAACTTACGAACCTGAAGAACAATCAGTAGTGCTACTTTATGGCTCAATTTACGGACATACAGAAAATGCGGTAGAAATTATCGCGTCAAAACTTGCTGATAAAGGGGTTAAAAATATCAAAATTTATGATGTTTCAAAAACTCATTTTTCAGAAATTGTAGCCGAAGCATTTAGAGCTTCGCACCTTGTAATTGCGTCTTCTACATACAATTGCGGAATTTTCTGCAATATGGAAACAGTTTTGTCTGAATTGAAGGCACATGGTTTGAAGAATAGAAAAGTTGCAATTGTTGAAAATGGTTCTTGGGCGCCAATGGCAGGTAATTTGATTTCAAAATTCTTGGGCGAAATGAAGGAGATTGAAATTATTGAGCCAATGCTTACTGTTAAAGCATCTTTGAAGGAAGAACAATTTGAAACAATTGATACTTTAGTTGAAAATATTGCAAAAACATTATAAGGAGAAAATAATGAAGGTTCTTTTAATAAATGGCAGTGCAAACGTTAGAGGTTGTACTTATACTGCACTTGAGCAAATTGAAAGTGTTTTAAAAATTGAAGGAATAGAAACAGAAATAATTTCCCTTGGAAATAAGCCAATCAGAGATTGTATGGGTTGTCAAACCTGCCGTAAAAATGGCGGTAAATGCATTTTCGAAGACGATATAATTAACGAGGTTGTAGAAAAGGCAAAAACTGCTGACGGCTTTATTTTTGGCTCACCAGTTTATTATGCTCATCCGTCAGGACGCTTGCTATCTGCAATGGATAGAATGTTTTATTCAGGCGGTTCTGCATTCAAGTTTAAACCAGCTGCCGCAATTGTTTCAGCACGTAGAGCAGGCACAACTGCAAGTATAGACGCTATTTCTAAGCACTTTACAATAAATTGTATGCCAATTGTTTCTTCAAATTATTGGAACATGGTTCACGGAAATACGCCAGAAGAGGTTCTTCAAGATAAAGAAGGTTTGCAAATTATGCGAGTTTTAGGCAGAAATATGGCGTGGATGTTAAAATGTATCGAGACAGGTAAAAAATCAGGCATTAATTACCCTGAACTTGAAGATAAAATTCATACAAACTTTATAAGATAAAATTTTTTATTATATTTAAAATGGGGCGGAATTTGTTTTTAAACAAATTCCGCCCCTTAATTTTGAAATTAAGCATTAATAACACTTTTGACTGCTTGCAAAAAAATTTTGTGATGATATAATTAACTCCATAAGTGTTTATTACATAAGTAAGAAGGTGTTTATTATGCAAGAATTAGAAAAACAATTTCACATTCACTGTGTTGAAGGTGATGTAGGTCGTTACGTAATTTTACCAGGTGACCCTGGAAGATGCGAATCAATCGCAGCATTATTTGATAATGCTCATCACGTAGCTCAAAACAGAGAATACAATATTTACACAGGTACATTATTGGGCGAAAAAGTTAGTGTTTGCTCAACTGGTATCGGTGGTCCATCAGCATCTATCGCTATGGAAGAATTACACAATATCGGCGCTGATACATTCATCAGAACTGGTACTTGTGGCGGTATTGATTTGAACGTACAATCAGGCGATATCGTTGTTGCAACAGGCGCAATCAGATTTGAACATACTTCAATGGAATATGCTCCAATTGAATACCCAGCAGTTGCAAACTTAGATATTACAGTTGCTTTAAGACAAGCAGCTTTGGCTATGGGAAAAACAACTCACACAGGTGTTGTTCAATGTAAAGACGCATTCTATGGTCAACACAGCCCAGCTAAAATGCCTGTTTCTTATGAATTATTACAAAAATGGG
>CAVCIX010000014.1:0-29073 GCA_963602505.1 Anaerovoracaceae bacterium
CTCTGTCCATCAATAATTGAGCTTTGATTAATGCTGGTAAGCTCATGAATAATTTTGCGTTATTTTCACTTAATTTTGAAGCGATGATTTTGAATTTTTCTTCAGAACGAACGTTTTGGTATGTTTGGTCTGATTCTAATTCGTGAGTTAAATCGTTCAAGCTTGAGATTAAGTCTTTCATTTCAGGAATAAATTCGATTAAACCTTCTGGAACGATTACGATGCCGAAGTTTTTACCGTTTTCTGCACGTTTGCAAATGATTTTGCACATATCTTCAACGATTTGGTTCAAAGACATTTTCTTTTCTTCAACTTCTTCTGAAACTAAGCAGATGTTTGGTTGAGTTTGTAAAGCTGCTTCTACTGCAACGTGTGATGCGCTTCTACCCATAATTTTGATGAAGTGCCAGTATTTTTTAGCTGAATTTGCATCTCTTTGGATGTTTCCGATTAATTCAGCGTAAGTTTTTGTAGCTGTATCAAAACCGAAAGAAACTTCGATTTGTTCATTTTTTAAGTCGCCGTCGATTGTTTTAGGGCAACCGATAACTTGAATACCTGTATCGTGTTTTACGAACCATTCAGCAAGTAATGCAGCGTTTGTGTTTGAATCGTCACCACCGATGATTACAACTGCTGAGATGTTTAAGTTTTTGCAAACTTCAAGCGATTTTTTGAATTGTTCTTCTGTTTCAAGTTTTGTTCTGCCTGAACCGATGATATCAAAACCACCTGTGTTTCTGTAAGCGTCGATGAAATCTTTAGTCATTTCAACGTATTTGCCTTCGATGATACCAGAAGGGCCACCTAAGAAACCGTATAATTTGTTTTCTGGGTTTGCTTGTTTTAATGCGTCAAATAAACCTGCAATAACGTTGTGTCCGCCAGGAGCTTGACCGCCTGATAAAATAACACCTACGTTTTTAACTGGTGATGCTTTTTTATTGCCTGTTGATTTGAAAGTTACGATTGGTTTGCCGTAAGTTTTAGCAAATAATTCTTTAATAGCTTCTTGATCTCTTACAGATTCAGTAGCTTTTCCTTCTTCCATTTCCAAGTTATTAATGCCGTCTGCTAAGCATTGTGGAAGTTTTGGTTCATACTTTAATCTTTCTGTTTGTAATGGTGAAAGTGTTCTCATAATGATTTTTTCCTTTATTTTTATTAATACCTTCACTACAAATATATCACAAAGATGTTTATTTGGCTTTTATTTTTTTGTTAAGTTCTTTCGCGTGTTCTTTTATTTCTTGTTTTCTATCGCTATTTGGAAATTTTATGATAGCGTCTTTTAAAAGTTCTAAAGCTTCTGTTTCTCGTCCAATTTTTTCATAAGCGTAAGCTAAATTTGAATAAATTCTATCGTCTGTTTTTGAATTTATGCTAAACGCTTTTTTGTAATATCTCAAGCATTCGTCCATATTTTCAGAGCAGTAGTAAGCCATTCCGAGTTGGTTGTTTGCATCAAATGAATTTGGATTAACCTCTAACGCATTTTCGCAGTAATTAATTGCGTTCTCCCAGTCACCTTTTTTTGCATAAGAAATAGATGTCGCAAGTAGGGCATCAAAATGTTTTGGATTATATTCTAACAATTTTAAATATATTTCTAATGCGTAATCCAAAAGTGATTTATCTTTTTTCTCATAAGCGCTATTTTCAAGCTTTTGAGCAACTATATATGCCAAATTCTTGTCGCAACCTGAGTTGAAGATATAAGTTACAGAATCCAATATTTTTTGAATTTCGTTTAATTCTAAATATGATTGGGTTAAAAGTCTTACGTTTTGTTCGTCTTGCTTTAGTTTAAAACTTTTGAAGGCGTAGTAAGCTGATTTTTTATAATCTTCTCTGTCTGAATATATTAATGCGCAGTTATAAAGCGTATTTTGGTCTTCAGGATAGAATTCAAGAAATTTTTCATAGCTTTCTAGCGCCTCGCTATCTTTTTTCATTTGTTGATACGCAAGCGCAAGGTTATAGTTTGCGTACGGTTGTGCGTTGTTTTGCGATAGTGCAATTTTCAATAACTCAATTGAAAGTTTATATTTCTTTTTGTCATAAAGCTCTACGCCCTTCGTGAAATAGGCGTCAAATGTTGACATCTTTTCGCGAAGTTGTTTGAGTTTTATTTTGCATTTTTCAAGTAATAAACTATCCATATTTATATTGTAGTATAATATAATAAAAAAATGAAAAAATTAGGAAAAATTTAATGTTTGATTATATAAAAGGTGAATTAACCGCAAAATACCAAAACCAAAAAGCATGCTATTTTACTGTCGAAAACTCAGGAATAGGCTATCTTTTAGAGGTTAATTCAAAGGATTACTCAAAAAAAAGCGTAAATGATAATGTTAAGATTTTTACAGTCTTAATCCACAGGGAAGATTCAATGAATTTGTGCGGATTTTTGAGCAAAGAGGCAAGAGATATTTTTAATATCTTGGTTTCTGTTTCAGGTGTTGGGTCAAAAATGGCATTATGCTTGTTAAACGAGTTTGAAGTTAGTGATTTAATTTATTTTGTTATAAACGAAAATTCTAAAGAGCTAACAAGAGCAAAAGGTGTTGGTGCAAAATTAGCGCAAAAAATTATTTTGGAATTAAAAGATAAATTAATTAATCTAAATCCAACAATTCAATCGTCTAAAACAGTTGATATGCCTGACGGAACAGAAGATATTCAAAATATTTTAATCTCTTTAGGCTATAGCGAGGAAGAAATTTCAAAAGCTATAAATCAAGCTATTTCAACGGGTAAAAATGTTAACGACAACGAGGAATTTTTACGCGCAACCTTGCAAATTCTTTCTGCCTAAAATTCTTTAGCAGAGCATGTTTGAGCATGCCAAATTTTTGTAAAATTTTTGTAACATTTATGTAAAATACTAGCAAAAAATATTCTTGCGATACGTTCATGTATATGTAGGTTAAATAAGGTATATTTATATAAATGATTAATTCAGTAAGTGCAAATCCAATTGCTCCAAAAACAACAAAAACAAGCATTTTTTACGTTAATGACTTGCACGGCCAAACAATGAAGATGGAAAAAATCTATAACATGTCAAAAGCTTTTGACCAATTTGTTCCATCTGAAAAGACAACAAAATTGAAATTGTCTTCAGGCGATATTATGTTAGGCGAAAGCTCAAAACCTAACATTATTGCATCTAAATTCTTAGAATTAATCGGTGTTACAGCTACTGCAGTTGGTAACCACGAATGCGATGGCGACTCAAAACAATTATATGAATTAACAAAAGATAAAAATTATAAAATGTTGGGTATGAACGTTAAAATTAACGAAAACAACCCATTAAGCAAACGTATTGAAAAATCTTACATCCAAGAAAAAGACGGTGAAAGATATGGTATTATCGGTTTATTACCACCTGATTTATTCACTCGTGTAGCAAAACCTGATAATTACAAAGATTTCCAAATCGATGATTTTGACAAAACAATTAAAGATGTTCAAGCAGAAGTAGATAGATTGCAAGAACAAGGCGTAAATAAAGTTATCGTTATCTCTCACGCAGGTAACGCAAACGAAAAAAGATTAGCTCAAGAAACATCAGGTATTGACGTAATCTTAGGTGGTCACTCTCACGAACTTATTAAAGACGTTAAAGAAGGTGAAAACTTATTATACGGTAAAGACGGCAACCCAGTAGTTATCACACAAGCCGGCAAAGATGCTGATAATATCGGTGTTTTAAACTTAGAATTTGATGAAAATGGTGTTATCACTAAAGTTCAAAATAACGTAACTCCAACAAAAACTTTCAGAAGAAATTTAGTAATGAAATACTTTTCTGAAAAAATCTTAGGTAAACCAGAAGTTGTTGGTAACGTAAAATCTGCAGATGCAGAACCAGTTAACAGATTAGCAGAAGAAAACCCACACGCTGACTTCGTTGCAGACGCTATGAAAGAAGCAACAGGTGCAGAAATGGCAATCTTAGGTTCAGCTAACTTAAGAAACACATTCGAAGCTGGTGCAATCACTTCAAGAGATGTTTCAAGCATCGTTCCATTCAAAAACGGTATGGTAGTTGCTCCATTAAGCGAAAAAACTTTAGTTGAAGCATTAAAATTCGGTGCTCATTCATTAGTAAGCGCTGGTACAAAACCTGGTATCTTACAAGTTTCAGGTTTGAACTACAAGATGAACAAAGCTGGTGAATTACTTTCAGCAGAATACGTTGATAAAAACGGTAACAAACAAGCTTTAGATATTCAAAATCCAAGCGAAGACAAAACTTTCAGAGTTGCATTAGATACATACTATGCTAACGGTCGTGACGGTTTCTCAATGTTAAGCTGTATGGATAAAGTTGAACAATCATTTGAAGACGATAAAGATAAAATGGTTATGGCTAAATTGAAAAGAATGACTGAAGCTGGTCAACCAATCGAAGTTAAAGCTGATAACAGAATTCAAATCGTTGATTAATAAAGTTTATGGAATAAATTAAGAGAACAAAGAGCCACTTTTAAAGTGGCTTTTGTTTTTTGTATTAAGTTTAATGGCTTAAAGGTTGAATGGTTGAACGGGTACGTCATCCCGCATAAACGATGAAGCAATCCAAAAAATATGTCATGCTGAAGCGCTAAAAGTACAAGTTTGTAGTTGAAAGTTCTATGTTCAGCATCTCATTAATGGCAAGATTCTGAACATAGCCAGTCTAAATACAATGCGTTCATTGAACGCTTCAGAATGACAATGTGAGTTGTAGCTTGGAAAGCTAATAAACAAGTTGTGTCATCCCGCATAAACGAAGTGCATTGCGGGATCTTATTAAAGATAATAAAGATACCGCAACAAGTGCGGTATGACACGTTTGTAGATTTTATTAGACTATAAGGGTTAAGGCGATAAGACGATAAGTCGAATTATGATTAAAATGTCATTTTAAAAATAAATAGACTTAACCACTTATAGTCCTAAAGTCTTAAAGTCTACACATAACAAAAAGTTCGCCATGGATATGACGAACATTAAATAAACACGAGGATATTAAGAGAGAGAGTATAAATAAATCTTTGTTATAAATTAAACTTACCTCGATTTGGTTTAATTTACCTTAAGCTGAAATTAGTTGTTGCTTAAAACTAATTTCAAAGTTGCCATGTTTTTGATTGACAACATTTTGTGTTTGTTGTGTTGAGAGTTTGAGATTTCGAAAATTCTGCACATTCTACGGATTTCTTCAGCTTCAGCAAAAGTATTAACTCTATATACGTTGTTGATTGGGTCTGTTACAACTGACATAATAGTGTTTAATTCTTGTTCTTTCATTGAAAATATCCTCTCTTAAATCTCTTTACTCTTTTATAAAGTATTTCTTTCTGAAAAAATTGCCTTTTTTGTTTTATTTTTGTTAACATGTGTTAACAATTGGCTACAATATATATATAATGAGGATTTCCAAGATGTCAACAAAAGGGCGGAATTGCATGTTATACATGCAATTCCGCCCTTTTTAATTTTGTGAATTGAAAATCGAGAGTAGACATGTCATGCTGAAGCGCTAAAAGTACAAGTTTGTATTGAAAGTTCTATGTTCAGCATCTTGTTTTATTTGCTACTCGCAGGAGATCCTGAAACAAGTTCAGGATGACATATTTTTAAAGATATCGCAACACCTCTCACAAAACAATTATTAATTGTTTTGTTCGGCAGAGGGGTATGACGTTTATAAGACGAGAAGTCGAATTATGATTAAAATGTCATTTTAACTATAAATGACTTAATTCCTTAAAGTCTTAAGCGCTTAGAGTCCAGTCTTGGATTATTCTTCGAAATGACATATCAGTCAAAGTTCTATCTAGTTACACGAAGTTTTTGTTTCCCATTTTACACTACAACCTTTATTGAAATCCATGTTTCCATATTCCATAATCCAATGGAAGTAAGTTAGAGGATTTGGAGTTTTACCTGATGCTATACTGTTTTCAATGGAAGTATTTACTGGTGCATAATCAATTAATAAAGCTGGTTCACTAAAACCGTCTGGGCGTGTTATTCCGATTGCAAACATATCTTTTCCCATTTTATTATTTCCCTTTGCTGGACCGTCTAAGTCTAAAAATATTGGTCTAACTCCTCCGTAATAACGTTGGATATATTCAAGTCCAGTTGATGCAGAGACACAAAAAGAAGAACCGTCTTTTAAAATCATATAATGATTTGTGCAACCTTGTGTATATTGAATACAAGTATCATCATCTTTTGTACAATATTTTTTAGTATTTAAGTATTCACCCAATCTTGTATAAATTTGATCTACAGTCCACTTATTTGCCTGACCATACTTTAAAGTAGCTCTACTAAAAGCGGTATCAAATTCTGTAAACATTTTCTTTGCTCTTGATATATAAATTTGGTCGTCAGAATTATTCTTCAAGTTTGGCACAACAAGCGTTGCTACAACACCGATTACTGCCATAACCAACAAACTTTCTGCAAGTGTAAATGCAATTGATTTTTTTATCATAATATATTTCCTTTATTTACAAGTTCTTTTTTCATCCCAATCTAATGCGTCCATACATCTTAAATAATCCATATTACCAGCTTTGATTACCCAAGCAGCAGTGTATGCAGCATAAACGCTTACTTTTCCTGGGGCATATAAAGATAAACCTTCTGGTTTTATATCATTAATATCAATAATGAAACTAAAAATATCGTAATCTTCTCTATCGTAGCCCTTATTTAATCCATCTACATCAATATAGATGTACCCTAATTTATTATGATAAGAACTGCTTTCGTCGTAATATGTTTCAAAATTTTTAAGTTCTGCACCTGAATCAACTGTTATTGCAATTGAAGAGCCGTCCTTCAATATTGCGGTATAGTAAGAGTTATCTCCAGGGTGCGCTACATTACCGATATCAAAACAACCGTCATCAAATCCACATTCTTTTTTTACTTGTAGATTGTTTAATAACTTTTGCGCATAGTCCTTAGTTGTTTGATTTGAACTTTGTGTTGCTGAATACATATATGTTAGTTGACCGTATTGAGCTATCACCGCAGAATTTGCCGCTTGAAGTTCGCTATAAATTTTTCTTAAACTAGTGACAGTTTTTCTTTCATCAACGCTATTGCCAAGGTTTGGTACAACCAAAACTGCAACTACGCCAAGAATAGTCATTACCAAAAGAAGCTCTGCCATTGTAAATGCGATAAGTCTTTTAAACAAAACGTTCACCTCACATATCTTATTAATGAAATTGTAAACTTTTCAATAATACTTGTCAAACAAAGTTAAACAAATGTAACCTTTTTGATTTTTTCGTAATTAATTATAAAATGGTTAAAGTGGAGGAAAAAATGAAATTAAAATTATTTATTATTACGTTAATAATGTGCGTTTGCACAAACATTGCATCAGCAGCGGTTTTAAAATCGAATGCAATCACAAAAAGAATTCCAGCAGGTACTAAGTTTACAGTCAAACTACTTGACCCAATTAGTACAAAGACAAGCACAGAAGGCGACGGATTTAGCGCAGTTTTGATTAATGACGAAAAAACTAAAACAAGCGTAATTCTTCCAGCTGGTTCTATGATTAGAGGAACTATTACAAAGATTGTTCCGTCAAAGAGCTTTTCTCGTGGCGCAATTGCATATATTGATTTTGACCACATTGTAACAACAAACGGAAAACAATTGCCTTTAGACATGATTATCTCAGGCAAAGTTAATTTGAACTATGACGGCGGGGTTTATCACAACAAAGGTTACGGTGAAGCAATCCAAAATAACTGGGATAAAACCGTAGATATCACAGTTAACGCAACAGAAGCTGGTTTAGACGCGTTTGGTCCAGTAAGAATTATTACTGTTCCAGTTTGCGCAATAGGCGGTGCTTTAGGCGGAGGTTTATACTTCCTAGGTGATAGCGTTGTTGACATGTTTAGAAAAGGTCAAGACGTTGAATTCAATCAAGACGAAATCTTGACAGTTATTCTAACTCAACCAATTGATGTTCCTATTAATTAATAACATGTCAAAAAAGTTATACTAAAGTTGTAGATTTTTATAAAAAGGGCGGATTTTTCGGAAGAAAAATCCGCCCTCTCTGTTTTTGAAATGCCCTATTTAAAAGACTTTCAGTTTATCTTCTACTCCGTATGGAGGATATCTACAACTAAAGTATAAAGTTTGACTTTTGCAAGTCGATATAAAAGGTATAAGAGGAAATAAGAAAAATAAAACAAAAAAACAAAACCCCATTTAAGGAAATTTTTTAAGAGAGGAATTACACTATGACTATTAGCATTAATACAAATATTGCAGCATTAACTGCACAAAAATCATTGCAACAATCAACAACTAGAATGAATACAGCAATGGAAAGATTATCTACTGGTTATAGAATTAATTCTTCTAAAGACGACGCTGCTGGCATGGCAGTATCAGGAAAATTAAGTTATAAAATCAGCTCATTAGATGTAGCACACGACAATGGTCAAATGGGTGCATCAATGCTAGACACAACAGAAGGCGTTTATGATTTGATTAAATCAAACTTACAACGTATCAGAGATTTAACTGAACAAGCTGCAAACGGTACTTACGGTACAGATTCAATGACTGCTATCAAAACAGAAGTTTGCGCAAGATTAAACGAAATTTCTCGTATTGCTAATTCTACTGAATTCAACGGTCAATACTTGATGAACGGTTCAATCAAAGAAAATATTAACTTACAAGTTGGTATTCACAACGATGATTACAGTGTTATTGAATTAGATAAATCATTATTTGATACTGCAACTGCAACTCAATTGCTTGCTATCGGTGCAGGTCAATCAATCGAAGACCTTTGCGATGACACTTATACAAACGATACAACTGCAAGAAAATTTCTTGACAAATTAGATGTAGCAATCGAAGAAGTTACAGTAAGAACAACAACAATCGGTGGTGTTCAACAAAGAATTATCGCTGCAATGGATTCAGCAGACGTTATGAAAACTTCAATGACAAGCGCAGTAGCATTAATCCAAGACGCAGACATCGCTGAAGAATCTTCAAACTATGTAAAACAACAAATTCTTCAACAAACATCAGCTTCAATGTTAGCAACTGCTAACCAAGCTCCATCAATTGCTTTACAATTGTTAGGCTAATTGAAAAAACAAATTTAAAATAAAAATTATAAACTTCTCTTATATATTTCCCTTAAAAAATTTTACGCACCCATTTGGGTGCTTTTTTTGCTTAACGGCTGAATGGGTGAATGGTTGAATAGTTATGTCATCCTGAACTTGTTTCAGGATCTCACCAATGGCAAGATTCTGAACATAGCCAGTCTAAATAGAAGGTGTTCATTAAGCGCTTCAGAATGACATACTTGTGAGTAGTAGTAGTGAGTTGACAGGTTTGGTTTAATTCCTTAAAGCCCTTATACAAAAGAAAAAAGCCTATCAGTTGACCGATAGACATTAAATAAACACGAGGATATTAAGAGAGAGAGTATAAATAAATCTTTGTTAATTAAATTGCTTTGCTGGGTATGTTGAAACCGCAGTTTTTGCATTTAAGAATTGTAGCTTTGACATTAAGTTGTTATTGCCAGCCATTTGTTCTGTTGCTTGAATCATCATTGATTCTCTCATTGCAGATGTAAACATTCCATTTTGTAAAGCCATTGAATTTGAAACTCTTGTGCGAGTGTCAACTCTTTGTGTTTGAGTTGAAATAGCCTTGTTGCTACCTGAAGCTTGTGCTTCATTTGTGTTTACAGTAGCTGATGCTGCTTGTGTTGATTGAGATTTGAAAATACCTTCAGCAAAAGGATTTACTGCTTTTGTTAAAGATGCTCTTGCTTCAGCCATTACATCGTTTTGCAATGTAGCTTTGAATGAATCTGTGTTGTAAATATTGTTGCTTGTAGATGCTTCTACTGCTTGTGATGCTTTTGAAGCTGCACGTTGAAAAATTGCGTTAGTTACTGCATCAACCATGTTCTTGTCAATTTTTTGAGCTATGAAATTTGTTGTTGCTGTTAAACCTGTTGACATATTTTTCTTTCTTACAATATCCTGATACTTTATATAAGTATTTTTTTCTAAAAAAATTGCCTTTTTAAAAACATGTTTGTTAAGACATGTTACAGTAAGGCGCGAGCACTGATTAACAGTGCTCGCGCCCGATTTTAATATTGTAGAATTAGTTATTTACAACATGGTTTGCAACAATATTTCATTGCACGTTTGCCTTTGAATTTCAATTCTCTTTTAATTTTTCTATATTCTGATTTTTGGTCACATTTTAAGATTGCTTTAAAGTCTTTATCCATGCATTTTAATTTTGCTTTTAAGTCTTTTTTGTCTTGATTTAAGTTCTTTTCAGCATCTCTAATGGCAGATTTGTCTAAGCAAGAAGCGTTTAATTGGTCGCATAAGCATTTGTGGTCTGCTTTCATTTTGTCTTTAATACAATCAAGGTCTGAATCGTATTTGTCTTCAATATCCATTGCTTTTTCTCGTTGGCATGTGTCCAAATTTAATCTGCAATAAATTTCTTCACGTTTTTGGTCACGGCAATCTGAGAAGGATTTTGCGCGTTCTGCACATTCTTCACAAGTTGGTTTATTACAAGGGGTTTCGCACTTAGGTTTGCAACCGCAATCATCTTTCGGAACAGGGCAACCGCAGTCAGCAAAAGCAGTTTGCGCACCTGTAGCTAAAGCCATTGTTAGTGTTAGTGCCATCAATAATTTTTTCATAATAGTTTCTCCTTTTGAATAATTTCAAATCGTTTAACATTATTAATTTTATTTATTTGGAGGTTTTTTACTATATCTAAATGGCTAAAAATGAATTATACAACTCGGCTAAAACTATTTTTTGTAAATAAAATTACTTTAAACTTTAATAATTTATATTTTTGTATTATGGTTATTTTATTATGAAAGACACTCTCCAAATTATTTTCAAAAATTTGTTGAAGAGAAAAAACTCTACAGAAATTATTGAAACAGTTGCAAATTCAGAAATCAAAAAAACATTAGGACTTTTTGATTTGGTAATGTTGGGTGTCGGCGCAATCTTTGGTGCAGGTTTATTCACAATCATTGGTGTTGCGACTGCTGGTTCAGGAACTACTCTTGGAGCAGGTCCTGCGGTAACGCTTTCAATGATAATTGCAGTCGTTGCATGTGTATTCTCAGCGTTATGCTATTGTGAACTTGCTTGTATAATGCCAGTTGCAGGTAGTGCGTACATTTACACGTATGCGACTTTGGGCGAATTTGTAGCTTGGATTGTTGGTTGGTTATTAATTTTAGAGTATATTATTGGCGGTATTGCAGGTGCAATCGCTTGGAGCGGATATTTGTTCCAATTCTTACAAGGTTTTGACAAATATTTGCCAAGTTGGCTTATAAATCCGCCTGTTTGGCTTGTAACAGACTATCATACTTTAATGCGACAAAGTGCAGATGTTATAAATAGCGTTCCTCACGTTTTTGGAATGCCATTTTCTATAAATTTACCAGCGTTGATATTCGTTATTTTATTGACTTTATGTATTGTTAGAGGAACAAAAGAGTCAACAATTGTAACTACAATTATGGTTGGGGTTAAAATTTTAATTGCATTATTGTTTATTGTAACTGGTATTTTCTACGTAAGACCTGAAAACTGGACACCTTTTGCACCAAACGGATTTAGCGGAATTTGTATTGGCGCATTCATTATTTTCTTTGCATACATCGGTTTTGACGCAGTTGCAACCGTTTCAGAAGAATGTAAAAAACCAAGACGCGATATCCCAATCGCAATTATTTTATCTTTGTTAATTTGTACAGTTGTATATATGGGCGTAGCATTAGTTTTAACTGGTATTATGCCATTAAATCAAATAAATTTAGAAGCTCCAATGGCGCATGCTCTTAACTTTATTGGTCAATCAAAGATTGCTGGTTTGGTTTCTTTGGGCGCTCTTGCTGCAATGACTTCAGTTAACTTGGTTATGACAATTGCAGGTTCAAGAATTTTGTACGCAATGAGCAGAGATTTCTATTTGCCAAGTGCATTGAGGGTTTTGGACAAAAAGACAAGCAGTCCGAACCGTATTATTTGGATTTTAGCATTAATTATGTTTGTTGGCGTTTTGACAACAGACTTAACAATATCAGCAGAATTATGTAACTTAGGTACCTTCTTCTCGCTAATCATTGTTTGTATTGCGATACCAATTTTGAGAAAAACAGAACCAAACGTAAAACGCTCATTTAGAGTACCATTTTCACCAATTGTTCCACTTTTGGGTGTGATAATTTGTTTGGGCTTGTGTATTTCATCGTTCAAATCAGGAAGCGCTTCAACCCCGATATTTATTGGCTATATGATAGTTGGAATTTTGTTCTACTTCTGCTATAGCTATGGGAAAATTCGTAGAAGCGAAAATATTAAAAAATAGCCGTTTATTTGTTATCAGTTTTTCATGATTTCATGTTATAATGATTAAAAATAAAAAGGAGGCTTATATGGCAAAAGATTCAAGTTTTGACGTTGTTTCAGAATTCGATAAACAAGAATTAGTTAATGCAATTGACCAGGTTAAACGTGATATCACTTCTCGTTTTGATTTGAAAAATTCTAAATCAGATATCGTTTTGGAAGGTGATAAATCAATCACAATCACAACTGAAGACGATATGAAATTGAGAAATATATATGATATTTTGCAATCAAAATTGGTAAAAAGAGGTTTGAGTATTAAAATTTTAGACCCTCAAAAAATGGAAGACGCGCTAGGTGGTGCAGTTCGCCAAGTTTATCTTTTAAGAAAAGGCTTAACACAAGATTTAGCAAAGAAAATTGTTGCAGATATCAAGGATTCAAAAATCAAAGTTCAAGCATCAATCCAAGGCGACCAAGTTAGAGTTTCTGGCAAAAGCAGAGATGATTTGCAAGAAGTAATCGCGCTTTTACGCAAAAATGAAGAAAAATACGATTATCCACTACAATTCCAAAACTACAGATAGGGGCTAAAAATGGGCGTAATTGAAACGTTAAAAAATAAAGTTGTTGTTTCTTGTCAAGCAATGCCGAATGAGCCTTTGTACCGCGAAGAATGTATGGCAGCGATGATGAAATCAGTTCTAAACGGTGGCGCAGGTGGTTTGCGAGTTGCTGGTGTAAGAGATGTTCAAAATGCAAAAAAAATAACAAATGTTCCAGTAATAGGTTTGACAAAGCCTGACGAAATTCCTGTAAATTGGAAGGAGATTGTTTATATCACTCCGTCTTTAAAACACGTGAATTTCTTGATTAAAGCTGGCGCTGACGTTATTGCCTTTGACGGAACAAATAGAAAGCACGAAAACTGCACTGTTGAAGAAATTATCAAAATGATTTCTATAAACAAACGCGTTTCAATGGCTGATATTTCAACTGTTGAAGAAGGTGTTATGTGCGAAAAGCTTGGCGTAGATATGGTTTCAACTACGTTGGCTGGTTATACTCAATTCTCACCACTAAAAGGTGATGGTCCAGATTTTGAATTATTGGAGGAATTGGTTAAAACTGTAAAAGTTCCAGTTGTTTTGGAAGGTAGAATTTGGACACCAGAAGAAGTTGACAAAGCTTTTGAATTGGGCGCACACTGTGTTGTTATTGGTTCTGCAATCACAAGACCACAACTTATTACAAAAAGATTTGTTCAAAGAAAGGAAAAATAATGAAGGCTCTTACATTTGACGTTGGCGGTACAAAAATATATTCTGCGGTAATTGACGAAAAAGGAAATTTTCTTACTGAAATTGAGAAAAATTCTACACCAAGAGATTTGAATAAAATAAAAGAAATATTTTTGTCTGTTATTGCAAAATACGAAGCTGATGTTGATGTTATCGCATTTTCGACTGCGGGAGCTTGCAACAACGAGCATACTGGAATTTTAGGCTCAACTGGCAATATTGTTAAAGGTTATAGCGATTTTGATTTCCAATCTTTGTCAAAAACAAAACCTGTATATGTAGAAAATGACGCAAATTGCGCGGCTTGGGCTGAACACATTTTAGGTGCAACAAAAGGAATGGCAAATTCTGTAATGCTTACACTTGGCACAGGCGTTGGTGGTGGAATTATAGTAAACGATGTGCTATTAAAAGGAAAATCAGGTTCTGCAGGTGAAATGCATTTTAAAATGAGAACTGACAAACATAGACCATGCACTTGCGGAAGCTATGACTGTTTTGAAACTTATTGTTCAGGTAATGGCTTAAAGAAAACGGCTGAAGAAGTTACTGGCAACCCTGAAGTTACAACTTATGACGTTATTGACGGCATAAAAGCTGGCGATAAAAAAATGCAAGAGGCATTTGATAAATGGCAAAATGATATTTTAGAAGGTTGCATTGGCTTAGCAAATATCTTTGACCCTGATGCAATAGTATTTTCAGGCTCAATGGCTCAATTTATTGACGTTGATTATCTTGAAAAAGCAACAAATAAAGAAATTATCACTCAACCTACAAAAATTCTTAAAGCTACATCAGGCAACTATGCTGGCATGATTGGCGCAGGATTATTGGCTTTAGGAGGCAAGTAGTGGGTAAAGCTAAAAATAGAAGTTTTACATTGGGCAAACATCAACAAATCCCCTTTATGACGCGTGAAAGCGCTATAAAAGAGGTTGTTAGACGTTTTAAAAATAACGAGGATGTGCTTGAATTGATTACTCTTTTTGGCTTATCCGCAGAAGAGCTTCTTGAAGGTGGCGCTTTGTACGAGGAAGTTAAGGGCATTGAGGGGTTACTTGATGCGTAATTTCTTCAAAAATATCTGGTTTTGGCTTGAAAATTCAAGAATTTTTACTGTTCCGATGTCAGTTTTTTCGTGGCTTGTTGTTTTTGTCTTTGGACTCACAAACAATGGCAATGTGTTTTACGGATTTTTAACCTTAATCGGAATTTGTTGTGGGCAATTGGCGACAAACTTGTTTGACGATTATTTAGATTACAAAAAACTAGTAAAATTAGGCACTTTAGAACATCAAACAAAGTCAAAATGTGCTTATATCACAAATGGCGAGGCAACTTTAAACGATGTTTTGAAGGTGGTTTGCATTTATTGCGCTATAGCGTGTGTGATAGGTGCATTTTTGCTATGGAAAACAGGGTATCCAGTTGCAATATTTGCAATTTTGGGTGGAATTTTTGTTTTAACATACGCAAAATGGTCAACTGCTGGAATTGGCGAAATCGCAGTTGGTTTGGCTTTTGGACCAATTTTGTTTGGTGGCGTTTATTGGGTTATGACTCAAAGTTATAGCTTAGAAGTCTTTTTAATTGGTACAGTCCTTGTTATGTTTACGGTTGGGCTTTTATACACTAACGCAATGTTGGATTTTGACGGCGATAAGGCTTCTCACAAAAAAACTTTGTGCTCTAGATTTGGTACAAAAGATAAGGCTTTGATTGGGCTAGCTTTGATTTATGCAATAGGCTATATCCTTCTTGCAACAAGTATTTTAATGGGGCGTTTGCCTAATATATTTTTTATAGTATTTTTTACTATCCCATTTGTTTTAGAGCTTATTTTGTCGCTATTACTGTTTAACGAGGATAAAAATACAATTCCGCCGAAGAAAATTTGGCATTTTCCTTTTGAAGGGTATGAAAAAATTCGTCAAAAAGATGAAAGTATTGCAAGTTTTAGATTTAGAATGTATCAAGCACGAAATCTGATGATTTACGCGTCAATATTGATTTGCGTCGCAAAAGTTATAAGTGTTTATTTTTAATGTATAATTAAAAATAAATAAAAAAGAGGAAAAATTATGAAAAAAACATTAGTGAAATATCCATATTTAACAAAAGATGTAGAAATTTACGAAAGAGAAAACGGTCATAAGATAGTTTTGGCGCACAAAGAAGGCGGAATGGTTAACGTTAGCTCTTGGGTTAAAACTGGTTCTATAAACGAAAATGACAAAAACAATGGTATTTCTCACTTTTTGGAACACTTAATGTTTAAAGGCACTCACAAACATAAGGCTGGCTATTTTGATAGAACCTTGGAAGCTAAAGGCGCTATCGTTAATGCTGCAACTTGGAAGGATTACACATATTACTATGTAACTTTACCAAAAGGCGAAGGCAATAAAGATTTTTACGAAGCAATTGAACTTCACGCAGATATGATGTTAGACCCGATTTTGCCAGAAGATGAAATCGGTCACGAATTTGATATTAACGACGATAAATCAGTTAAAGACAAACGCGAAAGACACGTAGTTATTGAAGAAATTCGTATGCGCAAGGATCAACCTTGGACAAAGGTTTACAACAAAACAAACTACAATATGTACACAAAACACCCTTACAAACGAGATGTAATCGGTACTCCAGAAATTATTTCACAAGTTCCACAAGCTGAAATTATGGAATATTACAAAACTCATTACACTCCAAACAATGTAACAACAATCATTGTAGGTGATTTTGACCACGAAGAAATTTTAGACAAGGTTTGCAAAGAATTTGATTGGAAAGGTCGCGAAAATTACGAAAATCCAACTTTTGAAATCGACAAACCTACTCAAACAACAATTTATAACGAAGAAACAGCAAACGTTAACACTGGATTTTTGATGTTCGGCTACTTAACTTGTCCTGCAAAGAACGTTAAAGACACTATTTTAGTGGATTTAATCAATATTATCTTAGGCGATGGTGCAAGTTCAAGACTTTATCAAAATTTGATTGAAAAAGCAAAAGAACCAGTGTTTAATATGGTTGAAACTGATTATTACCAATTCCGCGACGGCAATAACTTCTTTGTTGAAGCAAACTTCCGCCCTGAAAAGAAGGAAGAGGCGGTAGAATCAATCAAGGCTGAAATTGAAAAATTGAAATCTACAATTACAGAAAAAGAATTCCATAAAGCGATTAAAAAGACAAAATCAACCTTCGCAAATAACGCTGAAACAGTTTCAGAAATTGGCGATACAATCGGTAGTTATATGACTGTTTGCAACGATTTGAAGCTTGTTGAAGATTATTTAGATATTTTAAATAGCTTGACTGTTGAAGATGTTCAAGACGCCGCAAAACGTTATTTGAATATCAATAACGCAGTTATTTCTGTGCTTATGCCTGAAAAGGTTTAAAGGGTGAATGGCTGAAAGGCTTTAAAATGTCCAATTGTGAGTTCGATATACGGTTCACGAGCTATAGGTCATTATTATCATCGTTTAAGAAACAGGCTACACAATGGTCTTCAAAGTGTTGCTTTAATTGAGGTTCTTCCTCTTTGCACTTATCAAGGCAATAAATACATCTTGTGTGGAATTTGCAACCCTTTGGCAAGTCAGTAGGAGACGGAATATCACCTTTTAACAAGATTTTTTCTTTTTTGTCAAAGCTAGGAACTGCATTTAACAAGGCTCTTGTATATGGATGTTGTGGAAATTTGAAAATTTGTTCCGTTGAACCGATTTCGACCACTTGCCCTAAATACATTATCGCAACTCTATCTGCGATGTGGCGAATAACGTTCATATCGTGAGATATAAACATAACTGTCAAATTAAATTCTTTTTTTAATTGCATTAATAAATTTATTATTTGAGCCTGAATACTAACATCTAAGGCGCTTACAGGTTCATCTGCAATAATAAATTCTGGTTTTAAAATTAAAGCTCTAGCAATCGCAATTCTTTGTCTTTGACCACCTGAAAACTCGTGTGGATATAGGTCTTTCGCTCGTTTGTCCAAGCCAACTGTTTCTAAAACTTGTGTGATAATTTCATCAATTTCGCCCTTTGACATTTCGTGCAAAGGTCTGTAATCCTCTGAATATATGCAAAGTTCGCTATTTACTTTTAACGGCTCTTTTAAAATGTCGCCAATTTTCATTTTAGGATTTAAACTTGAATAAGGATTTTGAAAAACCATTTGTAAGGCTTGGCGATAAACCTTTAGTTTCCTGCCTTTTAGCTTTAAAATATCGACGCCATGAAATAAAATTTCACCTGATTTTATTGGAACTAATCTTGAAATAGCGCTTCCAAGAGTAGATTTTCCGCAACCTGATTCACCAGCAATAGCAATGATTTCGCCTTGATTAACCTCTAATGATAAGTTGTTAACTGCTTTAACAATTTTTTCCTTGTTAAAAACAGTTGCCTTCGACTTGTATTCGACGTTTAAATTTTTAATCTCTAAAACAGGTTTTGTCATACCCGTATTATATTGTAAATTCAAATTTTAAACAATAAGACATTTAGGGTAAATTGAACTTAATTGCGATTTGCAATTATACTTCTCTACGACCTTCTAAAGCTTTTGCAAGAGTGATTTCGTCTGCAAATTCAAGGTCTGTGCCAACAGGTAGCCCAAAGGCTATTCTTGAAATTGTTATACCAAAAGGTTTTACTAATTTTGTAAGGTATAAACTTGTCGCTTCGCCTTCAACAGAAGGGCTTAGAGCCAAAATTAATTCTTTAACATTTTCATCAGTCAAACGGCTCAAAAGTTCTTTTATTCTAATATCTTCAGCTCCAATACCGTCAATTGGCGAGATTAAGCCTTGCAAAACGTGGTATAAACCCTTGTATTCGTTTGTTTTTTCTATTGCAATCAAGTCCTTTGTTTCTGCAACAACACAAATTGTGCTTCTGTCGCGCGAGGTTGAAGAGCAGATTTCACAAGGACTTGTTGTCGATAAATTATAGCAAATTTCGCACGCAACAGTGCTTTGCTTTGCTTCAAGAACTGCGCGTGCAAATTTTTCGACTTCAGAAATTGGCATTTTTAACAAGTGAAATGCCATTCTTTGAGCAGATTTCGGTCCAACGGATGGAAATTTTTGAAATTGCTCGATTAATGTTGCAATAGACTTTGGATAAATCATTAAAACAATCCTGGGATACTAATTCCGCCTGTAATAGCCTTCATTTTTGTTTCCATTTCTTTAGAAGCAGTTTCAGTAGCTTGTTTTACGGCAGTTGTGATAACATCTTCTAACATTTCGATAGTGTCATCGTCAACACTTTCAGGATTTTCAGGGTTTATTGCTTGTTTTGAAATTTTAATTGACTTAAATTTACCTTGTCCGTCACAAGTTACAACAACACCGCCAGCTTCACCAGTAAATTCAGTTTCTGCTAATTGTGCTTGAGTTTCTTGTAATTTTTTTTGAATGCTTTGTGCTTTTTGCATCATTTGCATCATGTTCATATCCTAATCTCCTTATAAAAACAATATCCCTATATTGTCATCGTGCGAAAAATATTATACAATAAAAATATGGAAATGAAAACCTATTTAAATGAAAGTTTTAAAAATGGGCGCCTAATGCGTTGGACTTTTATGCCATTAGGGGTTTTTATTTCGCCTATGAAATTTTATACAAAGCAAGGTCAATCGCATATTTATCAAGGAATGGTTATAAAGGCTTGCGAGGAATGGGAAAAAGCAAGCATGGGCAAGGTTAAATTTAAACTTGTCGATAACATTTTGAGTTCAAATATAAATGTAGAATGGCGAAGAATTGACCGCAAGGCTTTAGGACACTGCCAATTCAATTATGACAACTCAAATAGACTTTACGGAGCAGAGGTTTCAATCGGGCTTTCTGACGGTGTAATTTGCCAACAATACATGGCAGAAGGTGAAGTTTATCACACAATTTTGCACGAAATCGGTCACGCCTTAGGCTTAGGTCATAGCCCTTATGATACAGATATAATGTACACTCCACACAAATATGGCGTGGTTAGTTTATCTCCAAGAGATAAACGCTCAATTCAGTGGTTGTACAAATTAAATCAAGGGACTACCGTTAATGAAATGGTTTCAAAATTTAACATTGGTTCTCAAAATCCAGACGAAATTATAACAAAAGTTATTATGCAAAATAACCCTAGCGAGTTTGAACAGGTTAAAAATTCGCTTTCATCTGTTCCTAAAAAAGATTTATTAACAGAGCAAACAAATATTGCGGATTTGAAAAAATATAATTTAGCTTTACAAAATATTCAGCTTTCAGACGACGTAATGCGCTATTTGGGCAAAAAACCGACAAAAAAAGATTAAGAATTTGACTATTTTCAGTTTGTAGTATAATACTATTAATTGGTACATAAATTGCAGAAGGAAATCTGCACACAAAAAGGACAATTAAATGAGTATTCAGGAATGGTTTGACAAGCGAAAAGAAGCGCAAATTGAACGCCGTACATCTGAAGCAAAAGTTGAAAATATAACCTTCCCAGGGTTGTGGACAAAATGCGTTCACTGTGGGGCACAAATTACAAATAAAGATTTAGAAGAAAACATGATGGTATGTCCTCAATGCGACTACCACTTCAGAATTGGCGCAAGAGAAAGAATTAAGCAACTGTTTGATGAAGACAGTTTTGTTGAAATGTTTAAAGGGATTTTACCTACAGATCCTTTGAATTTTAAAGATACTGAGCCATATAAAGATAGATTAAAGTCTGCAAAAGAAAAGACTAATCTTGATGAAGCGGTTATTACTGGTATCGGTAAAATCGAAGGTCATGAAGTCGCAACTGCGGTTATGGATTTTGAATTCATGGGCGGTTCAATGGGTAGTGTAGTAGGTGAAAAAGTTACAAGAATAATGGAAGAAGCTGCGGAAAAGAAAATTCCTATGCTTGCAATAACTTCTTCTGGTGGTGCAAGAATGCAAGAAAGTGCCTTGAGCTTGATGCAAATGGCTAAAACTTCTTGTGCTTGCGCAAGAATGGATGAAGAAAAAGTATTATATATTTGTTTGCTAACTGAACCTACTTTTGGTGGTGTTACTGCAAGCTTTGGTACTTTGGGTGATATTATTATTGCTGAACAAGGTGCTAGAATTGGCTTTGCGGGTAGACGTGTTATTGAACAAACAATTCACCAAAAATTACCATCAGGTTTCCAAACTGCCGAATATTTATTAAAATACGGTCAAATTGATATCATTTCAAAAAGAAAAGATTTGAGAGAAAATTTGTCAAAAATATTCGATATGCACGGATACGCAATTCCAGAGGAAGAAGAATAACCGAGGTAAAAAATGTTTGATTTTGAAAAACCAATTATGGAAATAAGGTCAAAAATTGAAGAATTAAAAAAGATAAGTGCGGAGTCAGGAATGGATTTACAACAAGAAATTGAAAATTTCGAACAACAAGCTAAAGATTATCAAAAAGAAATTTATGAAAATCTTAAACCTTCTGAAAAGTTGCAAATTGCAAGACACGCAAATAGACCTAGTTTCTTAGATTATATGAATTTAATGTGCACTGACTTTATTGAACTTCACGGTGATAGAGAAGGTGCTGATGATAGAGCAATTATCGGTGGTATTGGTAAAATTGGTACCTTTAATGCAGTTTTTGTTGGTACTCAAAAAGGTTCAACTACAAAAGAAAACCTTGAATATAATTTCGGTATGCCACAACCTCAAGGCTATAGAAAAGCTATGAGATTGTTTAACCATGCAAACAAATTTAATTTACCAATTATTACCTTGATTGATACTCCTGGGGCATATCCTGGAATTACAGCAGAACAAACAGGTCAAGGTATCGCAATTGCTCAAAACTTGAGAGATATGGCAAAACTTGATGTCCCTGTAATCGCAGTTATCACTGGTGAAGGATGCTCAGGTGGTGCTTTAGGTTTAGCAGTTGCAAATGATGTAAAAATGCTTGAATATGCTTATTATACTGTAATTTCACCAGAAGGTTGTGCGTCAATCTTGTTCCGTGATGCAACTCAAGCTGCGGCAGCCGCAGATGCTTTGAAAATCACTGCAAGCGACCTTCTTGAATTAGGTATTATTGATAGTAGTGTAAAAGAACCAATGGGTGGAGCTCATAATAATAAGGAAGAAATGGCTAAAACTTTGAAAAAAGAATTGATTTCTACCTTGAGAAAACTTACAAAAATGAGCCCTGAAAAATTACGCAAACAAAGATATTCAAAATACCGCAAAATGGGATGTTTCCTACATGAATAATTATTATGAATTACAAATAAAAATCAATCCTGAAATGTCAGAAATTATTTCTGACATTTTGTTTGATGTTTTCGACTGCGAAGGCGTGGTTCTTGTTGAAGAAACCTATAAAGATTTAGAAATGGTTGCAACAACAGAGGGAACACTAAAAGCCTTTATCAGAGGCGAAAAACCTGATGTAGAAAACATTTTAAAGGAACAAAAAGAACTTCTAAAATCTCGCGGACTTACTGACGAAGAACTTGGTTCTTGGAGTTTTACTTTTGAAGAAAAAGAAAATCAAGATTGGTCAAAGAAATGGAAGGAAAAGTGGGATGTAACGCACGTTACAGACAATATCACTATCGTTCCAACTTGGCTTGAATATACACCAAAAAATGATAAAGAAATAATCATAAATCTAGACCCTGGGTGCGCCTTTGGTACTGGAACTCACCAAACAACTCAGCTTTGTATGAAGGCTTTAGAAAAATATTTCGTATCTGGTCAAACTATGGCAGATATTGGCATGGGTTCAGGAATTTTGGCAATTTTAGCTAAAAAAATGGGCGCAAGCGAGGTTTATGGTTGCGATAACGATGAAACAGTTATTGAAGTTGCAAAAGAAAATGCAAAATTGAATAACGTTGATTGCGAATTTGAACTTGGTACGGCAGATAAAATTAACAAAAAATATGATTTTATTTGTGCAAATATTTTACATAACGTGCTTTTTGAAATAATGGGTGACTTAAAAAATTTAATGCATGATGGTTCAAAAATGTCATTAAGTGGAATTTTATTAGAGAAAGCCCCTATAGTTTTGGAAGCAATTAAGCGCGAAAACCTTAAAATTATTGACGAAATCAACCAAGACCAATGGACCTCTTTTGTAGTAACAAAATAGGAGAAATTTTATGCAACATCTTATCGCTTTTTCAATAGTATTACTTGTAATCCTACTTGTGCCATTTTTTATGTGGAGAGTTAGGGCAAGCAAGGAGTACAAAAAATATTTACCGCTAAACGAAAAAGACGCAGAAGATTTTAGCGATAAGAAGCCGATTTTTACAAAATATTGGATTTCAAATAGCTTTTATAAGGATTACATTGATAAAACTAGAATCTCTCTTCACGGAAGTAAGGAAAAATTTGATTTTTCAAATTGGGGAATTGCACTAAAATTAGATGTTTATGATGATAAATTTATTCTTTCAAGTTTGAAAGGGTTATTTATTCAAAAACGAGCAATTGAACTTAAAAAAATAGTTAAAATCTTTAAAAATAAACAAATTGTCGCGTTTAAAGGTTCAAACTTCTATTTCGTTGCAAATAATTTTTCAGAAAAACAAATTCATAAACTTTGCAGAATAAAGGTTGGAAAGTAAATGCTAGAAATTATTTTTGTAATCGCATGGTTTGCGATATTACTTTTTATACTATTTATAATCCATACGATTATCCTAACTCAAGCTAAAAACTACTTTGAAATACCAATTGAAAAAGTTAGTTTTTTACTAAAAGCCTCTCAAAAATCTTTTTTTGTAAATTGTTTTTCAGCTCACAACAATAACGACAACATTTTAAACCAAGCATTTGGCTTGAAAACATATCATTCAAATGTTCCGTTTTTGTTTAAAGTATATTTGTTACCTGATTGCATTGTTATGACAATGCTTAACAAGTACGCAACCGTTTTTAAACGGGAAGAATGTCAGTTTTTGAAAAAAGGCTTTTTCTCGTATTTTACAATTATAAAAGGCGACAAAAAATACATGATGGAAGTCGGATTTCACCATAGGTTAATAAAAGAATGGATTGGTAATAAATAAACTTGTTTGTGCTAAACTTTTGTTATCAGAAAAGAGGTTCAAAATGTTTGGCAAAAAGAAAACTGCAATCATAATTCCTGCAAGATACGGCTCTAGCAGATTAGAGGGTAAACCTTTATTGAAAGTAAATGACAAACCTATTATTCAATGGGTTTATGAAACTGCAAAATCTGTTGAAAGTGCAGATGAAGTGATTGTTGCAACTGATGATGAAAGAATTTTTGACGCCGTAAAAGCCTTCGGTGGCGAGGTTGAAATGACGTCAACAGAACACAAATGCGGAAGTGATAGGATTAAAGAGGTTACAGACAGACACCCTGAATTTGAATTTATAATTAATCTTCAAGGTGATGAACCTATGATTAAAAAAGAGCATATTGAGGCGGTCATAGACGGGGTTAAAAACCATAACGCGGATATTTCAACATTAATTCGACCAATTGAGGATAAAAACGAAGTAGATAACCCTAATTTGGTTAAATGTGTTACGGATAATAACGGATTTGCGCTATATTTTTCACGCTCAAAAATTCCGTTTGAAAGAAAAGAAAATCCAGCACCATTTTACGGTCATATTGGGATTTATGGCTATACAAGAAAAGCCTTAACAACAATGACTACATCTGCTCAAACAAGCCTTGAAATAGCTGAAAGTCTAGAACAATTGCGTGCTTTGCAGATGGGAATGAAAATAAAAACTTCAATTGTAAAAGAAAAACCTGTGGGTATTGACACGATTGAGGACTATGAAAAATTTAAGGAAATAATCAGTAATAAGTAGATTTTATAAAAGTTTTCAAAAAATTTTTAAAAATATGCTTGCAATTATTTTATGCTTAGATTAAGATGTATTTAGAAAAATAAATTTATATTAACAAATTTGTTTTACAATAAGATTTTATTAGTAGCTTAAAAATGTAAGGAAAAGACAATGACAGAAGCTGAAATGCAAAACGAAACTGAAGACCGTCAACGAATCCTAGTAGCTGACGACGAAGCAAGTATCAGAAGAATCTTAGAAACCAGATTAAAAATGGTTGGCTACGACGTAATTGTAGCAGAAGATGGCGAAGATGCTATAAACGCATTCAATAAATCTAATCCTGACTTAGTAGTATTAGATGTAATGATGCCAAAAGTAGATGGTTACGGTGTAACAAGAGAAATCAGAAGAACATCAGATGTTCCGATTATTATATTAACAGCTTTAGGTGATGTATCAGAAAGAATTACAGGCTTGGAATTAGGTGCTGATGATTATGTAATCAAACCTTTCAGCCCAAAAGAATTAGAAGCTCGTGTAAAAGCAGTTCTTAGAAGAACAAACAACCGTGAAGCTATTGTTCCAACAGGAAAAGTAACAAAGAACGTTATTACAACAGGTAATATCAAAATTGATACTGCAAGACGTCAAGTGTTCAGAAAAAATGAACGAATCAGACTTACAGGCATGGAATTCAGCTTGTTAGAATTGTTAGTAAACAACTCAGGACAAGCATATTCAAGAAACGAAATCTTGCAACACGTATGGGCATACCCACCAGATCATAGAATTGATACTCGTGTAGTTGACGTACATATTTCAAGATTACGTTCAAAATTAGAAACAGACCCTGCAAATCCAGAATTAATCTTAACAGCACGTGGCATTGGCTACATGTTCCAAAGAATTAACTAGGAAAGCAGGACAATAGAATAAGTATTGGTGGCGGGTGTCGTCAAGTGGTTAAGACCTCGGATTGTGGTTCCGATATGCATGGGTTCGAATCCCATCATCCGCCCCATTTTTCAGGAGTTCCCCATGTACTACGGAACTTATATGACACCTTTAGTTAGAGTTTACTCAGTGCATTTAGCATTGAGTTTTCTGTTATATGGATATATCTCATTGTTGTTTCTATCCTACTATGAGCAAGTATCTCTTTTATCACATTTACAGGAACGCCCTCTTTAGCAAGTCTTGTTCCTACTGTATGTCTTAAATCGTGAAATCTGAAGTTTTTAATATCAGCTTTAGCTAAGCATTTCCTCCACATTCTGTCAATCTCATAATATCTGTTTCCTGTTTCAGGATTTGTAAATACATATTTGTTGTTGCTGTTATATAATTTTTTCAATAATTCCCTTATGTTCTCAGTCATTGGTAAAACAATATGTTTGTTACCTTTATTCTTTAAAACCTCTATAAAACCTAAGTCAAAGTTTACTCTATCCCAAGTTAAATCTAAGATATTACTTTTTCTTAGTCCAGTATGTAATGCTACTTCTACAATATCTTTTAAATATTGAGGTAACACCTTCATCAATCTTTCTTCTTCTTCTTCCGTTAAATATCTTGTTCCATAATTTTGTTTCTTAAAGTATGTTACATCTTTGCATATATTCTTTTCCATATAGCCCTCTGAAATGCCCATATCAAAGACTTTGGATAACAAAGAAAGATATTTATTAACGGTAGTTTCACCGCACGTTAAACATGTTTTAAATTGTTCTATTTCTCCTGTTGTAATTTCTGTTATTAATTTATTTGGAAAATACTCTTTTATTTTCTTTACTTACTACGGAAGGAGGTGTGATAATTGTTAGAATCAGTGATTTCAGGAATTATAGCAAACGCAATTTTTACTGTAATTTATACCTTGATTCTTAGATTATTCAGGAGAGTGCGATTTACTCTCCTTTACCAATATATTTACTGTAATCAAAGTTTTCTGATTTCTCAGTAGCATAAGCCATCATTAATCGGCACAAACAATGTTGAATATGCTCATCCTGTGTATCACCAACTTGAGCTGCATAATAGTGAATTAAAGCGTGGTTAATGTGTTCTTCCTGTGGAATCAATCTCCAATTATTTGCTTCATATTTATCAGCTCCATATTGAAGAACTTTACCAATTTCAACTATGGCATCCATATCATTTGTTTCTGCTAAATCATATACAGCTCTAGTTAAATGGTCAGTATCTCCATCTAATAAAAACTCCGTTAATTCATCTATAAACAAAGAATAACCAAATTGACCTTGTAAATAATTATACAAAAACTTAGGGTCAACTAAATGTAATGCCATTGGTGATTTACTTTGTTTACCGCCGTTTGCATTTGTAATTACTTCTGCATCTTCACCAACACCATCTATAACTTTATTCATCATTATTTTTACCTCTTTTTCTTTTCTTTGCTGCCTTCTTCTCACAAGCTGGTAAATTAAAATCATTCTCCAGCTTACATCTCTTTTCCAATTCCCACATCAAGAATTGAATATTACCATCTTGTCTATCACCTTCAAGAATTAATATCTTTGTGAATAAACTTGTATCTGTCGGTTTATAACTCATTGGATATGATACTGAATCATTTAGTTTTGATTGTTGATATTCATAAACAACTTTAACCTGACAATCAGCTAACAAACGTTTATAAATACTCTCATCAACTTCACCAGCAAACTCTAAAGCCAACATAGGTTTACCTTGATACTGCGCATAGAATAATCTCATTATGTTATCTTCCATAATTTGACCTCTTTAGTTTTAAAGTTATAATCTTCTGCTCTTAAAATCCTTGCCATTCTAGCATTTAGTAAACCATCCAATTAAAGCATCACCTCCACCATAAATGAAAGCATAAATAAATCTTTTAGCTTCTGCTCTTGTTGGTAATCCAGCTGCTATCTGATTCTTTGTGTGAATATCACCATTCAAGATTTCATGTGTGTATTCATCATCTTTCATATAGTGAGCTAAGCATCTTAATTCAAGTCCTGAAGCATCACAGCCAACTAAGTTATATCCTTCTCTAGCACAGAATAACTCTCGACATTCCTTACCCATAAAACCACCAACAGCTGGTACTTGAGCTAAGTTTGGATATTTATGAGTACATCTGCATGTTACTGCTCCAATCGTATCTACTGAACCATGTATTGCTTCTGTTGTTTTATCATATAGTTTTAACCAAGCATTTTTACCTTCTAACAGTTGACCTAAAACTTTTGTTACTAAGAAATATTCCTTTAATAGAGGAGCTTCAGGATATTTCAATGTATCAATAATTTCTTCGTTTAGAATTGGTTTACCTGTATTTGATAAATGTTTTGGTTTCCAACCATATTTTTTAACCAATCTTTGAGCAATCATATCTCTTGATGATGGATTAAACTCTATAATCCTTCGTTTAACAAATGGAACACCTTTTACATAACCTCTGTTTTTATTATTGACTTTTGGTATAAAAGTTTCTTCCACAACTTCATCAGGAAAAGCTTCTTTTAATTGTTGCTTTAATTCAAGTTTCTTAGCTTGTAATTGGCTTGCCATATCAACGGCTTTATCTAAGTCAAAGTGTACACCTCTCATTTCTTGATTGAATAAGATTGTTGCAAACTCATGTTCTATTGGTTTAATGTTTCAGTATTTATTGATAAATTACCTGAGTTTTTATTTTGAACCATTTTATGGATTCCTAAACCAAGTCCTGTACCAACAATACCAGCAGTAGCAGCTCCTATACCAACAGCAGTTGCAGCACTAATACCTGTTACAGCGCCAACTGTACCAGCAATAGTAGCACCAGCTACTGTACCACCAACAACAGAACCACCAACAGCACCTGCCACAGCAGTACCAATAGTTCCTAATGCAGTGATGATACCTGTTAAAACACACATGATACTTTCACCTCTCTATTCTTCATCTAAAAATCTTTCTTCTTCGTTATACTTTTTCTCAGATTTTAATCTTTTAATAATATCTTGTTGTCCTATTAATCTTCCTAATTCAAAGTCATCTAATTTATTTTCAGGAAGTGTATTAGGATAATCACGTACAAGACAAGCAATTAATTTATCCTCAATATTAGGATAGTTAACTTTAAAGGTGCTGTGTGTTTTTATCAAAAATAAAAATCAAAAATTATAGACTTTTAATAAATGCCAAATTACATCTAGATAAAGATTTAACATTAATCGTAGGACGTAATAATACGGCTAACTGTCATTAATTTTATAATAAATACATTATCTGGTGCCTCTTTTTCTTACGATAATTATCCACTTTTAAGACGTAGGTCAGCCTTTGAATTGCTTACAAAATTTATAAATAAAGACATAACATATGAAATGTTCTGTGAAAAATTTCCGAAACCTTCCATTGAGTTTTATATAGATTATTCTGAAAATCCAGAAGACGAATTACTTGGAACATTGTCACCTTTTATTATTGATATTTTAGAAGAAAATAATAC
>CAVCIX010000015.1:0-28676 GCA_963602505.1 Anaerovoracaceae bacterium
TTTTTCAATAAAAAATTGCTTATTCAATAATAACGGACTTTAGAACCCTTCAACCATTCACCCATTCAGCCATTAAACTAAAATCAACTCCCTATTTTTGCTATAATAAATTTATGAAATTTTTAAAAGATAACATTTTGGAAATCATTTTCAACGTAATATTTATCATTGTTATACTTATTGGTGGTAATTATATGCTTGGTGGTTGGGCTAGTTTTGTTGATGATTTACAAAGTAACCCCATTCACGCTTTATTATTGGGAATTATCATTTTTTCTGTTTGCACTTCAGGTATCGTAAAAATAATGGTTTTAAATTCACTCAACAACCGCAAAAAGTTATTATTAATTCTTTTAATACCAATCACCGAAATTATTGTGATATTCTACTTAGTTCACAAAATTATATTCTTTTAAAAATAAAAAGGACTTAGTAAAAACTAAGTCCTTTTTTATGCGTTATCTCGGCGAGAGATTGTTTTATTATCATTGTATTAGTTAGCGTGTCTTGGATTATTCGGGTACGCATAGCCTTTGCATTTTCGCTTTTAATTTTCGTTTCACTCAAATTAGCGCTCAAAAAGGCTATTTGCTCTTACGGGCTGGGTTCGCTTACGCTCACACGGCGCTCTACCGAAAATCCGCTATTTATGTTGTGCTGGATTGTATGTTGATTTAATATACAATTCTCTAAGTTGTTTGTAGTCAGCTTCTGTTGGTGCGTTACACATCAAGTCTTTTGCTGCTGAGTTTTTAGGGAATGCCATTACGTCACGGATAGATTCACATCTGCAAAGTAGTGCAATCCATCTATCCAAACCGATTGCCAAACCTGCGTGAGGTGGAGTACCGTATTGTAATGCGTTAACCATAAATCCGAATTTTCTTTGAACATCTTCATCAGTTAATTTTAAAGCCTTGAAGATTTTCTTTTGAACTTCTGGTGAGTGGATTCTAACTGAACCACCGCCTAATTCTGTTCCGTTATAAACAATATCATAAGCGATTGATTTAACGTTACCCAAGTCACCACTATCAAGTTTGTCTAAGTCTTCCATGCAAGGTGATGTGAATGGGTGGTGCATTGCCATAAATCTTTGTTCTTCGTCTGACCATTCAAACATTGGGAAATCAACTACCCAAAGTAAAGCATGTTTTGATTCATCAATCAAGTTCAAGGCTTTACCAAAATGTAATCTTAATCTACCCATAATGTCATAAACTAATTTTGGTCTATCTGCTACAAAGAAGATAATATCGCCGTCTTCAGCTTGAGCTCTTTCTTTAATTTGTTGAGCTTGTTCTTCTGTAACGAATTTCAATACAGGTGATTTTGCTGTACCGTCTTCGTTGTAAATGATGTTAGCCAAAGCTTTTGCACCGAATGATACTGCTAATTTTGTAATATCATCGATTTCTTTTCTTGAATATTTAGCGCCACCTGGAATTCTGATACCACGAACGATACCGCCTGCTTGAAGAGTTTTCTTAACGATGTCGAATTCTGATTGTAAAATGATATCGCCGATATCAAATAATTCTAAACCAAATCTTGTATCTGGTTTATCAGAACCAAATCTGTCCATAGCTTCTTGCCAAGGCATTTGAATAAATGGAGGTTTAACTTCAACACCAGCAGCTTTGAAACCTTCAACGATTAAGCCTTCAACAAGTTCAATAATATTTTTTTGTTCAACAAATGACATTTCGATATCGATTTGAGTGAATTCTGGTTGTCTGTCTGCACGTAAGTCTTCATCACGGAAGCATTTTGCGATTTGGTAATATCTTTCAACACCACCAACCATTAATAATTGTTTGAAGATTTGTGGTGATTGAGGAAGTGCATACCATTTACCAGGTTGTACACGAGAAGGTACTAAGTAATCTCTTGCGCCTTCTGGAGTAGTTTTGATAAGAATTGGTGTTTCAACTTCTAAGAAGTCGTTGCCATTCATGTAATTTCTAACGGCTTGAACGACATCGTGTCTTAATTTTAATTTGCTGTACATTTGAGGACGTCTGATGTCTAAATAACGATATTTTAATCTTACGTCTTCTGAAACACTGTCATCATCTAAAACAAAAGGAATAGGTTTTGCTTCAGATAAAATTTCAACGTATTCTGGGTAAATTTCAACTTGACCAGTAGGAAGTTTGTCATTGTAAGTTTCTTCTGGTCTTCTAGTTACTTTACCTTTGATAGTGATTACATATTCACTTCTAATTTTTTCAAAAACTTTATGAATTTCAGGGTTTTTTTGTGGGTCTGAAACCAATTGGAAAAATCCTGTTCTATCTCTTAATTCAATAAAAATCATACCGCCTAAGTCACGAACGCAATCAACCCAACCAGAAAGTGTTACTTCTTGGTCAATGTTTGATAGGTTAAGTTCGCCACAATTGTTTGTTTTCATTCTTAATTGCATAAACATAATTCCTTTTCTTTTTAATACAATAAAATCTTATCAAAAACAAAATAAATTGTGAATAAGATTTTATTAATATAAATAATGTTTAAACAAAAAGGCGCCGACGGCAAAGCCGTCGGCGCCTTAAAAGCATAAAACGAAAATTATAGATACTTAAGTGTTTCGTTGTACATAATTTCGTTAAATTCCATATCAGTTGCGATATTTGGATATGTTTTCATAAATTTGTCCAAATCCAACAATGCTAGATATGAGTCCAATTGTTCTGTTACAACAGGGTAATCATTAGCTTTTTTCAACTTTTCGATATAGTCATTAATTTTTATTCGAAGCGTATCCTTGTCAAAAGCGTTAGCTACTGTTTCTTGTTTTTCAACTTTGTCTTCTTCTTTCTTGTCAGTAACTTTTTTAGCTTGTTCTTCTTTTTTTGCTGCTTCTTCTGTTTTTTCAGTTCTTGAAACTGCTTGCGTTGCGGTTGTAACTGTTGCACCATTTACGCTGTTTATTGAATTAACCATAGGCGACCCTCCTCTCTTATAAGTGGCATTTTTTATATCGACAATTTTTATTAAAAACTTTAGAAAAAATCTTTAAAATTATAAGTTTTATTAAGTTTTTTTCTGTTATAATCATGATTGAATAAAAACAGAAAATTAATGAGGATAACGATGGCAGAAATCAGACAAGAGTTTATTGAACAAGCAGAAAAAATTGGTAGAAGTTGCGAAATTCTCCCTGGAGGAGTTATGGAGCTTGCTCAAAAACTTCAATATTCACACGATAATAATAAACCTTTGCGTATCAAATTAGGTATGGATCCAACTCGTCCAGACTTACACTTGGGTCATACAGTTGTAATGCGTAAATTGAAAGAATTCCAAAAATTAGGTCATAAAATTGTTCTAATCGTAGGTGGCGCAACTGCTATGGTTGGTGACCCATCTGGAAAATCAGAAACTCGTCCAGCTTTGACAAAAGAACAAGTTGAAGAAAACGCTAAAACTTATTTTGAACAAATTTCAAAAGTTCTTGACGTAACTGACGTTGAAGTTACAAACAATGCTGATTGGTTACATAAATTAAGCTTTATGGATATGCTAAAACTTGCATCACAAGTTACAGTTGCACAAATGATGACTCGTGATGACTTTGCAAAAAGATATTCAGAAGGAAAACCGATTGCAATTCACGAATTTTTCTATCCATTAATGCAAGCTTATGATTCTTATGAAATCGACGCAGATATTGAATTCGGCGGTACAGACCAAAGATTTAACACTCTTTTAGGACGTGATATTCAAACTGCTTACGGTAGAAAATATCCTCAATTGGTAATGTTATTGCCATTGTTGGAAGGTACAGACGGCGTTGTTAAAATGAGTAAATCTTACCCAGAACACTGTATTTCCTTGACTGATAACGCAAATGATATGTTCGGAAAAATTATGAGTATTCCAGATACTTTAATTTTAAAATACTATGAGCTTTTAACTGATTTAGAAAACGATGAAATCAAAAAAGTTCACGATGATTTAGAAAATAATGCGTGCAACCCTCGTGATTTAAAATTACGATTGGCACATATTATTACAGAAGAATATCACGGCAAAGACGGCGCTGATAAAGCTCAAGAAGCTTTCATCAATGTTGTTTCAAACAAAGGTATTCCAGATGATATTCCAGAATATAAACTTGTTGAAAGCAAGAATATTCTTGACCTATTGCTAGAATTAAACTTTATCCAATCAAAAGGTGAAGGTAAACGCTTAATCCAAGGCGGTGGCGTTAAATTTGAAGGTGAAAAAATTGCAGAACCTACCTTCTTAGTTGAAAATGAAGGTGTTTTACAAGCAGGTAAAAGAAAATTTGCAAAAATTGTGAGGTAGAAAGATGAAAGTTTACGAAAATGTGTTGGAATTAATCGGTAAAACTCCTATGGTAAAATATAACGACAATATTTTACTAAAATTAGAATTTCTAAATCCCTCGCATTCAGTAAAAGACAGAGCTTCGTTTTATATGCTAAATGAGGCAAAAAAACAAGGCTTGATTAATAACGATACAGTTGTAATTGAACCTACAAGCGGAAATACAGGTATTGGCTTGGCTATGTGTTGCGCAGTTTTGGGATTAAAAATTATAATTGTAATGCCTGAAAGCATGTCTATTGAAAGACGTAAAATGATTCAAGGCTACGGTGCAGAACTTGTTTTAACTCCAAAAGAACAAGGTATGCAAGGCGCAGTTGACAAGGCTAAAGAACTTACAGAACAATACAAAAATTCATTTATGCCAATGCAATTTGCTAATATGGCAAACCCTTTGGCACATATTGAAACAACTTCAAAAGAAATTTTTGAAGATACTGATGGAAAAGTTGATATTTTCGTTGCAGGAATTGGCACAGGCGGAACTGCAACAGGTGTTGCAAAAGGCTTGAAGGATTTAAAACCAAGCGTTAAAGTTTATGGCGTTGAACCTTTGGAAAGTCCTTTGTTAAGTGAAGGACATGCCGGTCCACATAAAATTCAAGGTATTGGTGCAAACTTTGTTCCTGAAATTTATCAAAACGGTAAATTGGACGGAGTTATTACAATATCAGGCAACGAGGCTATTGAAAAAGCAAAATATTTAGCAAAAAATAAAGGTATATTAGCAGGTATTTCATCAGGCGCAAACTTAGCAGCAGCGTTGAAATTATCAGAACAAAACCCTGACAAATTGATTGTTACTGTTATGTGCGACTTTGGTGAAAGATATTTATCTACGGAGTTGTTTGACTAATGCTTGATAGAGCGATTTTTCACATCAAAGACGATATAAAAACCATTTACGAAAAAGACCCAGCAGCAAACAATATTTTTGAAGTTATTTTCTGCTATCCAGGGTTGCACGCTCTTTTGGCGCATAGATTATCACATAAATTATACAAATGGAAGGTGCCATTTATTCCAAGATTTATTTCGTTTATTATGCGAATTTTGACTGGAATTGAAATTCACCCAGGGGCTGAAATCGGCGAAAGATTTTTCATCGACCACGGCGAAGGCGTTGTAATTGGCGAAACTACGATTATTGGAAACGATGTTTTGATATATCAGCAAGTAACTTTAGGCGGAACTGGTAAAGACAAAGGCAAACGTCACCCAACCTTGATGGACGGAGTTATTGTCGGTGCTGGCGCTAAAGTTTTGGGCAATATCACACTTGGAAAACACGTAAGAGTCGGCGCAGGCTCTGTTGTTGTTGATGACGTACCTGATTTTGCAACAGTTGTGGGCGTTCCAGGAAGAATCGTTAAACAAAAATACTACGATGAAAACGGTACATTAATGCACAACCGCATTCCAGACCCTATGAAATGCCAAATTAATCGTATGAATTATGAAATAAAAGAAATCCAAGAAAAATTAGGCATCAAACACGAAATTATTGACGATACATGCAATAGTTAATTTTTGCATTAAAAAAGTTATCCAACCGAAAAGGGCACCTCTGGCATTCGCCAACCCAAAATTCATTTTCGCATTCGCGATATTTGGATAACTTGTATATACATTATAACGTATTTGTGTATTTTTGTCAAGTTTTTGTCATGGTCTAAATTTAAGTTATAATAATATTATAGGTCATTATGAACAATAATATTTTAACAGAATTTTCCATTTTTTATAAGCGCTTAATGCGTATAGAAATAACGTTAAAAAGGTTATTATATGAAAAATATAATAACGCACATGGTGAAGGCGCATATAATATCGTTTATCGTTATATAAGGGAAATTGAAAAACATAGAAATGAAAATAATAAAAGTTTTTCAAAAATTTTTAATTCTCAAAAAACAAATCAATAAAATCTTTTTAAAAAATAAAAAAATTGTGAATAGCTTTTTCAGCATACCGACAAAAACAAATGAAACAACTTTTCAAAAGAAACAAAAATATCTAAAAGAATTTAGGAATTGTATTGCCCATTGTAATGAAAAAAAGTATTTAATAGAAAAAAATAAGTATATTGACGCATTAATATATTTTGAAAACATCTTAAATTGTAATCTAAATTTTGACTACAATAAATTGTCACAGTTAAATAAAAATAGAAAGTTATCATTGAAAGAAATTCTTTATTTTATTTATCAAACTGATAAAAGTTTTTTCAACGATGATAAATTATTAATATTACTGTTTGATGATATTGCCCTAATTAATGGTTATTCTTTTAAAGAATTGCCACAAAGAAAATCAATAATAAGAGAGTATTTTAGAATTAAAGAAAAAGAAAAAAATAGTAAAAATGAAGATAAAGCAGAATTTGAAAATTTTGTACAAGGAAAATTAGACTTAAAACAAACCATTTTGTAAACAAATGTAACAAAAAGGTTCAAAATCCTAAAGTTTTCATGCTTTTGACCGATACATAGCATGTGTAGAACTTAAAAAGAAGGAATAGGATATGGTATCAGGAATCAATTTTTCAAATTATACAGTAGATCAATTAAAAGAATTAAAAGCTAATGGTGTTAGCGTACCAGATAGTGCAATTACAGAAGCACAAGAAAAAGCTACTAAAGAAGCTGATGAAGCAAAAAAATCAGACGAAGCTAACGTTTCTTACACAATCTCTGATGATGCATCTCAAACAAACGAAGCTCAAGCTGAAGTTGAAGCTGCTGCTGAGTATGGCGCTAACTTAAAAACTATTTTAGGTACATTAATTTCTAAATGCGATACAAAAAATTCAGAAATGGCTGAACTTCAATCAAGCATTGACGAATTCAAAACTCAAGCTGAAACAACTGGCAATCAATTAGACGCAGTTGCAACCTTGATTGAACAAGCAGTAGCAAAAGCAACTCAAGAGGTTGAAGCTAAACAAGTTGAAGTTGAAGCTAAACAAGACGAAGTTGAAACTAAACAAGCTCAAGCTGAAGACATCGTAAACAATGCAAGCCCTGAAGGCTTAACTACAGAAGAACAAGCTAAAGTTACTACATTAAATTCTGAAATTGAAGTTGCAGGCACAAGCATTGAAGATTTAGTTGGAGAAATGAAAGATCTTCAAGCTGAAACAAAGAAATCAACTGTTAGTGCTGAAGTAAAAGCTCAAGCTTTAGGTACAACTTTAGAAAATATTAAAAGTGCAATGACAGATACTTCAAACAAAGCAATCAATGCAAATGAATACGCTGACGTAACAATTGAAAAAGGTACTGAAGCTTCAAATATTACAACAAAAAGCGATGCTAAAAAAGCTGGCTTTACAAAGAAAGGTTTCTTAGGCTTTGGCAAAAAAGGTAACGTAAAAGCTGCTAACAATATGGGTAACCAAGCAATCGCAAAAGGTGAACAACTTGGTGGTTCAACAACAAAAATTGCTAAAGGTGTTCAAGATGTATCAAAACAATTTGATTTAAGCTTTGCAAAAACATCAGGTATCGCAAACTTAGCAAATAAAGAATATGTTGACACAGAAGCTTTCACAGAAGCAGATAACAATTATAAAGACGCAAAAAAAGGTTGGAGTAAATACAGAGCAGGCAGAACGGCTCAATCTGAAGCTAACAAAGTAGCAGAAGCATCTAAAAACAAAGGTAAAAACAACACAGAAGCAACAGGTGAAAAAGCTACAACATTAGAAGATTTGTTGAAAAATAAAAAAACTGCTGAAACAAAAACAAATGCATAATAAAATATTTATTTAATACTAGAAAAGACGGTTCTCAAAGACCGTCTTTTTTAATGTAAATTTACATATTGCAATCCTAGATTTTGTGATAATATGTAGTAAAGTTTAACAAAGTATATGAGAAAGGTTAATTATATATTATGTGCGGAATTATAGGATACGTAGGCGATAGAGATGTTGCCGAAGTTTTAACAAACGGTTTAAGTTGTTTGGAATATAGAGGATATGACTCATCAGGTGTTGCGCTTTTAGCTGACGGCAAAACCAAGATTTATAAAGCAGAAGGCAAATTACAAAATTTAAAAGACCTTTTAGCAACAAAGGAAGATGAAATCAAAACTGCTCATGTTGGTATTGGTCATATTCGTTGGGCAACTCACGGTGTTCCAAATGAAATTAACGCTCACCCACACACTTGCAATTGCGGTAAATTAGCTTTAGTACACAACGGTATTATCGAAAACTTTGCCGAAATTAAAGAAGAATTAATCAAAAAAGGCTCTGTTTTCAAATCAGAAACAGATACAGAAGTTGTAGCACACTTAGTTGCTCACATGTTTGCTGAAACAAAAGACTTAAAAGAAGCAGTAAGACTTGCTTGTAAACGTTTAGAAGGTGCTTATGCAATTTGTGTTTTACATCAAGATGTTCCAAACACAATTGTTGCAACAAGAAGAAACGCTCCTCTTTTATTAGGTGTTGGAGAAGGTGAAAACTTTGCAGCATCTGACGTTCCAGCAGTTATCAGTTATACAAAAAGAGCTATTTACTTGGCAGAAAACCAAGTTGCAGTTTTAACTCCAAATTCAATTGATTTATATGACGCTGACAACAACAAGATTGAACCAAAGGTTGAACTTTTACCTTGGGAGCCAATCGCTTTGAGCAAAATGGGTTACAAACACTTTATGCTTAAAGAAATTCACGAACAACCAGACGTTATGAGAAACTTCTTGTCAGGTAAATTATATTCAGCAGATGAACCAATCAAACTTGAAGAAGTTAAATTAGACAAAGCAAAATTAAAAGATTTAAACCGTATTCAAGTTGTAGCTTGTGGTACATCACTTCACGCAGCAATGGTTGGTAAATATATCATTGAAGAACTTTGTGAAATTCCAGTTGATGTAGAGGCATCAAGTGAATATATTTACAGAAAAACAGTTACAGACGAACACACTCTTGTAATCGGTGTTTCTCAATCAGGTGAAACGGCAGATACATTAACAGCGGTTAAGCAATCAAAAGCACGCGGTTCGCACATTTTGATTATTACAAACCGTCCAGATAGTGCAATGGCTAGGGAAGCAGACAGTTTGGTTCCAGTAAACGCTGGTATTGAAGTTTCAGTTGCCGCAACAAAATCTTACGTTGCACAATTGATGGCATTTTACGCTTTAGCTATTCACCTAGCAGAAATTAAAGAATCTGCCGATAAAGAATATTTAAAAGAAATTAAAAATGAATTGTTGTTATTACCTCAAAAAATTGAATTATTATTGACAAAAACAGACAAAATTCAAAAATGTTCAAGAATGTATTCAAGCTCTAAAAACTTCATTTTTATTGCAAGAGGTATAAATTATGCAACTGCCTTAGAAGGCGCATTAAAATTAAAAGAAATCAGTTATATCAATGCAACTGGATACCCAGCAGGTGAATTAAAACACGGTCCAATTGCAATGTTAGACGAAACATTACCAGTATTATCAATCATGATGACTGGTAAAGTTTACGAAAAAATCTTGTCAAACGCACAAGAATCAAAAGCAAGAAACGCTAGAATGATTGCTCTTACTGATTCAACAGATGAAAAATTGGAGGATTTATTCGACTATGTATTAAATGTTCCTCATGTTCACGAGGTTGTATCACCAATTATGGCAATCGTTCCACTACAATTACTTGCATACTACATCGCTGAATTCCTAGGAAAAGACGTTGACCAACCTAGAAACTTGGCAAAATCAGTAACTGTGGAATAGCGGATTTTCGGTAGAGTGAGTGCAAAGCACGAAACTCGTCTGAGCAAATAGCCTTTTTGAGCGCTAATTTGAGCAAAGCGAAAATTAAAAGCGAAAATCTAAGGCTATGCGTACCCGAATAATCCAAGACGCGGATTTGTAGTAGTTAAGGCAACTAGGTCAATTATATTAAAAAATTAACTTAGCGCCTTATAGCCTTATTGTCTTAAGATATAAAAAAATATAAATAAAAAAGGTACACAAAATGGTAACATCAGAATTATTAAAAATTCCTAATACAGATAATATTTCAACAGAATATATCGAAATGGAATTAAAGAAAAAAAACATCACAGACCCAATTCGTTGGGCAATCGTACATACAAATAGGGAAAATCTAACCATAAGCATTGCTTACGAAAAATAAATAGAAAGGAAATTATGACGGCAGTGGCAGAAATAAAATGTGATATCAAGGACATAAACCTTGCTGAACAAGGCAAAAATAATATCGAATGGGCATTAAGAGATATGCCTGTTTTGAGAAGTATTCAAGAAAGATTTATCAAGGAACAACCTTTCAAAGGCTTACGCTTGTCAGCTTGCGTGCACGTAACAAAAGACACGGCAGCATTATGTACAGTAATGAAGGCTGGTGGCGCAGATGCAGTTTTAGTTGCGTCAAACCCTTTGTCAACACAAGATGACGTTGCAGCAGGTCTGGTAAAATACTGGGGAATTCCTGTTTACGGATATGCAGGTGAATCTGTTGAAACATACAGAGAACACGTTAGAGTAGCTTTAGAACACAACCCAAACATCATTATTGATGACGGTTGCGACATTATGGCTACAATTTACGAGGAAAAACCTGAACTTGCTGAACATATCATCGGTTCAACAGAAGAAACAACAACTGGTATTATCAGATTAAAAGCCTTGGAAAACCAAGGTAAATTGAAGGCTCCAGCAGTTGGGGTTAATGAAAGTTTGACAAAACACCTGTATGATAACCGTTACGGCACAGGTCAAAGCTTATTTGACGGTATTTTCAGAGCTGCAAACATCTTAATCGCAGGTAAAACAGTTGTAATTTCAGGCTACGGCTGGTGTGGTAAGGGTTGCGCGATGAGAGCAAAAGGCTTAGGTGCAAACGTTATCGTATGCGAAGTTGACCCATTGAAGGCTTTAGAAGCAGTAATGGAAGGCTATAGAGTTATGCCGATTGCAGAAGCTGCAAAAGAAGGCGACATCTTCATGGCAGTAACAGGCGACAAACACGTAGTTGATGTCGAACACTTACTAAGCATGAAAGACGGCTCATTTGTTGGAAATTGCGGACACTTTGACCACGAAATTAACGTAAAAGGCTTGAGAGAACACGCAGTTGAAATCAAACAAATTCGTCCAAACTTGGAAGAATACAAGTTAGATAACGGAAAATCTATTTATGTTATCGCAGAAGGTAGATTAGTTAACCTTGTAGCGGCAGAAGGTCACCCTGCAAGCGTTATGGATATGTCTTTTGCAAACCAAGCTTTGGGTATTGAATATTTGGTTAAAAACCAAGGTAAATTGCCAAACAAATTACTAACTTTACCTGAAGAAGTTGATTACATGATTGCAAATATTAAACTTGAATCAATGGGAGTAAAAATCGATACGTTAACTCCAGAACAAGAAGAATATTTGAATTCTTGGAAGTTGTAATTTTGGATAAAATTTAAAAGGCGGGATTGGTTTTTAACCAATCCCGCCTTTTTATTTTACTTATTTTCGTTGGGACAAAAACCTCAACTTACTGTTTTTTAATGGAATGTTGCGTTCCACAATCCATGAATAGTAGCAAAAAAGGCAGTTTCTTCTTGATATTCAGGAGATGCATTACAATGTGGCCAACCTGGAAGTCTATTTTGTAAGTATTGGTCACGGTAGCTACGGAATCTATCATACCAACCGCCACCTTTTCTACCTGAGCCTTTTCCATTAATATTTTTATCTAAATCAATGTTATTTGAGTCAAAAACTTGACCTTCATTTTCACCAAGTGTTGCAGAGTTTAAAGAATCTGTTTTAACTTGAGCTTTCAAATTTATTGCTTCTGCTTTTGCACTGTTCTTTGCAACGCCTTTATTTACGATATTACCTGCTGTTAAATTACCAAAATTGTTGTTTAAATTTCCGATACCCATACGCACACTCCTTATAATTTAGTTTGTTTTTTCTTATGGTTTTTATATCGGCGTTTAAAAACACAAACTTTAGCCCTCGCCTCGCATCATATCATATCATATCATATCATATCATATCGAGCATTATAACTGGATTTGGGGTATTTTAAAATTCATCTTTACAATTGTTTACATGGTTAAGAATATTAAGCGTATTTTGTCATTCTGAAGCGCTCAACGAGCGCATTATTATTAGTCTTGCGATGTTCAGAATCTTGTTAATTTTTAGGCTATAAGACTATAAGACATTAAGGCGTTAAGTTCATTTATTATTAAAACGACATTTTAATAATAAATCGACTTAGTATCTTAATCGCTTAAAGTCTTATAGCTTAATAAAATTCAACTCACTATTTATGATATAAATTATTTGTAAAGATATAGAATAAATTTATTTAGTATGTATAATAGTATTAATCTAAGATAGAGGAATATTATTTATGCAAGAAACTTTAGAAAGAAAACAAATTAAAAATATCGACTTTAACTGCGATTTAGCACAAAGCTTCGGTATTTATAAAAATAATTCTGAATTTAACCTTTTGGATTACGTAAGTTCAGTGAACATTTCATGCGGATTTCATGCCGGCGACCCAATGATTATTAAAAACGCACTTTTACAAGCAAAAGAAAAAAACGTTGTAATCGGTGCACACATTGGTTTTAATGATATTCAAGGCTTTGGATACCGCGAAACACAACTTTCAGAAGAAGAAATTGAAGCAATTGTAATTTATCAAGTTGGCGCTATTTCTTCATTTGCAAAAACTTTTGGTCTTGAAATCGAACACGTAAGACCACACGGCGCAATGTACAAACAATGCGCAACTGATTTCACTTTTGCATGCAACGTTGCAAAAGCTATCAAAAAATGCTCTCCATGGCTTGTTTATTACGGCGCAACTGGAGATATTACTCAAAAAGTTGGCGAATATGTTGGAATTACTGTTGCAGAAGAAGTTTTCTTAGACAAAACTTACAACGCTGACGGCTCTATTGATTTTGACGTAAACGACAATTCAAACTTAGAATTTAACTTAAACCGTTTAAAACACTTGCTTTCAACAAGCGAAATTGATAATAATTTAGGCGGAAAAACAATCATAAACGCTGATACTATCCATTTTTCAAACAAATATGAAAATTCTATTGAATTAATTAAATCAGCAAAAGAAATCATAAATCCTGAACCTGTAAATTACATTAAGGTTAAAAATTCAGGTTGGGTAGAATAGTTTAAAAAGCCTGAAAATCAGGTATTAAGGTATGGAAGACATGGAAAAGAAATTTAAAGATACATTTAAAGATAAAATGAAAGAAGCTGGCTGGTTACTTCCAGGATTGGAAGTAAAAAGATGGTTTGCGCTAATATTTTTAGGCTCATTGTTAATCACAATCGGCTTGATGATACTATTCAATTTGCGTCCTGTATATTTCATTATGGAATTTATTCGCAAAATCGCAATCACTGTACCAACAGACATTTTGTCAGTTGTAGTAACACTTTTGGGTGCATACTTATTCTTTAAAGGTTGGCAAAAAACAAACCTTTCAATGCTTGATTTGCACAATGGAAAAGAAAAAAATACACTTTTAGAAACTTTATACAGAAGAAGAAAATTAAATCGTGGACCTAAAATCGTTGCAGTTGGTGGCGGTACAGGTTTATCAATGTTATTAAAAGGTATCAAAAAAATTACAAACAACATCACTGCGGTTGTAACCGTTGGTGATGACGGCGGAAGCTCAGGCAGATTAAGAGAAGAAATGGGCGTTCTACCTCCTGGAGATATCAGAAACTGTATTGCAGCTTTGGCTGATGACGAGGATTTGGTTACAAAATTATTCCAATACCGTTTCAAATCAGGCGAAGGCTTGGAAGGTCATAGCTTTGGCAACTTATTCTTAACTGCATTATGCTCTATTACTGGTGATATGGTAAGAGCCGTAAAAGAATCTTCAAACGTACTATCTATCAGAGGCAGAGTATTACCTTCAACACTAGATGATATGCGTCTTGCAGCAGAATTTGAAGACGGAACTATCGTTCACGGCGAATCTTCAATCCCAGAAGTTCACAAAAAAATTAAAAGATTATTCACAGAACCTTCTGACTGCAAAGCTTTAGAAGATGTTATTTTAGCAATTAAAGATGCTGATTTAATTATTTTAGGACCTGGAAGCCTTTACACAAGTGTTATTCCAAACCTTTTGATTAAAGAAATTTCAGAAGAAATCGTTAAATCTTCAGCTAAAAAGATTTATGTATGCAACATCATGACTCAACCTGGAGAAACAGATAATTTCGCAGTTTCAGACCATATCAACGCATTGTACAAACACGCAAATAGCGACAAATTGATTGATGCAGTGCTTGTAAACAATGTTTTACCACAAAATATGGCAGATAAATATGAAAAATGCGGTCAAATGCCTGTTATTCTTGACAGATACAACATTAAAGTTGATATTGTTGAAAAGAAATTAATCGAAGAAAGCAGAGAAGGACTTGTAAGACACAGTTCTCACCGCGTTGCAAGAGCTATTTATTACTGGTTCAGAAAACAACAAAAAAGCAACAAAAAATAATATTGAATAATGGAGAAAGACCTTGCATAAATTTATAAAAAAGGCGTTTAATGCTACTATTACTGGATTTAAAGGATTACAATTCTGTTTAATCCTAACTGCATTACTAACAATGACTGATTTCATTTTACAATTAATGACAGTCAAACTTCCAGAGCCAATTCAGGTCTTTTTTGATACAATTTATCAATTCCAAAGTAATTTTTACAAACCTCATTTTGAAATTCTTCCAGTCGATTTTACTCTTGCCGTTGTTGCAATAGAATTAATGATTTTGGCTGGTTTAATCGTTTATGTTATCAACTTTATCATCGAATTTGAACAAGTATATGAAAAAGTTCATAAAGATGGGGTTAGAAGATATGAGGCAAAATTCAACCAAAATCTTGAAAAAAATGTCGAAAGAATTGAAAAAAATCACAAACAATTCACTTTGTATTTCACAATGAAAATGGAGCATGTTGTTGATAATTTTGCAATTGCAGAAGAAAAAAAGGTTGATATTCCAACAAAAATGATTGAATATCGCACTTTGCTTAGAAACACTATGCTACAAAATTTCAAATTGACTTACTCACAACTTGAAAGTGGTATGTTGATTTATTTTGAAAATTTTGACGATTGCAACAAGATTTTTGACAAAATTTATGAATTTAATGCTCAAGCAAAAGAAGAATTAAAAAAATTCAAACTAAAATTCCGCCTAAATTGCGCCGTTTGCATTGCAAGCAGAACGACAGAAAAAGAAACTTATTTACCAAAGCTTCAAAAGCTTATCTCTATTGCTTTGCCAAACAAAATTATGGCGTTGGCTGATTTCAAAAACAAATACGAAATGCTTAAAGAAAAACCATACAAAATTTCTGGACTTGGTGAATATAGCTTAAACAATGAAGCTATCGACGTTTTCACTTTTGAAAAATAGTTTAATCGTCGATTGGTTGGCTTCCGATAGACATTGTTGCATCAAGTTCAATTGTATGCCTAATAATCGCGTGCGACATTAGCAACAAGTACGGATTAACCTGATTTACGTTCGACAAATTAACCTTTGCCTTCGGATTAATCGTATCAATTTGCTCTTGTGGCTTTTGCTCTTTAATATCAATTACCGCTTGCATAGAGTGTTGTGAACCCTCTTTTTGCAAACGTTTAAATAATTCTTTTTTAGGAAATTTTTCAGAACAAACAATTTCAATATCTACAGAATTGCCTGAAACAAGGCTTACCGTTGCTTGCAAATTACCGTAATTTACTGTTGTTATAAGAATTTTAATGAAGGTATCCGCATCAATTGCTTCTTCACCTTGTTCGATTTCTAAATCAAATCCGACACCCTCTTGCAAAGGTAGCCAAGGAAGATACAAAAGCATCAAATTTTTAAGAGTTTGAGTTGCATCATTTTGAGAAGTTGCTGAAACACTTGCGTTGATTACATTCACAGTATCTTGTAACGGCTTAATATCTGTCATACCTTGTGCTGTCGCCATTGTCATCATAGAAACCATTTTGTTCATTGCCATTTTACTATTTTTTTGTAAAAAAGCTGAAACATGCGACAAATTCACATTAGAATTAAGCTGAGAAGCAAGTTGTTGCTTAAAGTTCGCTAATTCTTCTGGCGTCATACCTTGTGTTTTTTGGTTGTTTGCCTGAATTTGTTGAACCCATTCCATGTCTTCCGCAGTTTGCTGAATGTTATTAAAATTATTCATAATAATATTATTGTGTCTAATATTATTTCGAACCGCGCTATTCAACTGTTTATGCGGGTTATTTAACATCTCATTTCGAAGATTTTGTCTTGTGTTTTGAACCAAATTATCAGCCTTGTTAAACACTTTGTCCTGCAAAATTTGTTTTTTATCGTTCAAAAAATCTTGCGGTTTATTTTCTTGATGATTTTCTTGTTTGAAAACGTTTTGGTCAGGCTTTACCAAAGGTTTTGGCTGAGGCTTATGACCTATTCCAGAAGGATTATTTGGTTGATGATTTGGTTTATTTAGTTCTGGATTTTTTGGCGTATTAGGTTTGTTTTCAATGTTAGGGTTTTGAGGTTGATTTTGGTCAGGTGTAGGCTTAATTTGTGGCATTTTGCCGTTATTTTGAACCATTACCAACAATTCCACCATATTTTTTGGTAGATTTAACAAATTTTTCACATAAACCGCTCTATCAATACTAGCAAGGTTATTCATCCTAAGTTGTTGAGGATTTATGTATTGACGCTGAAAATTATTTATAATGTTATTATGCGTTTTTTTGACTAAATTATTTGCAACAGAACCTGACGATGAATCAGCATTAATAGTTGTTTTTGCACTTTGCAAATTCATCATTTTTTGGTTTAGTTTTAATTTTAGCCAATTAACATTTTCCATAATTTATACATGCCATTATTGAAATGTTTTATAACACTACTTTATAGGCAAATATGATTGAGGGTAACTATAATCTTCTTTAAAACCTATATGTCTGTACATTTTTAGCGCAGGAATGTTATTTGTTTCCGCAGAAACGTTCACCTCTGTGAAATCTCTTTCGCCTGTTTGAACTTTTTTCAAGATAGTTTCAACAGTTTTCTTAATCAAATATTTTGCCAAACCTTTGCCTTGATGTTCTTTTGTAATTGAAACAAGCGGAATATTTGCAATTTTACCGCCAGTAATGTTCGCAAAGCAGAAACCACAAGGTCTTCCGTTGTGTAATAAAATACTTGTTGCTTCTGGTAAAAATTCGCCATAAATACCATTTACGACTTTATCTAAGATATCATTTGTACCTTCAATAGATTTGTAACGAGGGTCAAATAACGCGTCAGAAGCAGTTGAAAAGCCTTCGTGAATAACTTCAACGGCTCTGTCAAAATACATATCTTCCCAAGTTGTCACCATATAACTGTCGTCTTGCGGAGTTTTTGCAATACTGTTCAAAATTTCTTCTGAATTTTTGTTGTCCATCATAAATCTTAGAACTGCAAGTCCTACAAACTTAAAACCAAAATGTGCTATATCACTTGTGAAATCTGATTGTACGCCTAATAAAGGATAGCAAACAACTTTTTCTTTTCTTTCTTCTTCTGTTTCTTGTAAAAATCTTTCCATTAAGATTTTGCGTTTTTCAAGCAAATCTTCGTTACCTAAGCAGTGAATAACGTTCAATTCAATAGATTCTGAAATTGCAGAAGTATAAACCAAAAATGCAGTCGGAATATGGTTTTCCAAAAGAACGATACATTTTACATATTCTTTTTGAATTGCATCAACAAAATCGTCATATTCTAAAGGATCAAGTTCAAACATATAATCTTCGCGAGCTTTAGCACGAAAATCATTGTAAACACCTGCAAAAATTTTAAACAGGTTTGAATCGAGCATTTTTGTTTCGTAGTTTGCGTTTTCCATAAATTTTCCTTTATAAAGTATGATGCATTTTTTCTTTTTTAGTATCTAGATATCTTTTATTATATTCCGTAATTTCAGATTTTATATGCACTATATCGTGTATTTTTAATCCATATCCTTCTAAACCAACAATTTTTTTAGGATTATTTGTAATTAAATTGAAGGTTGTAAACCCGATATCGCGTATTATTTGTGCACCTACACCGTAATCACGTAAATCCTCTTTAAAACCCAAAGAAAGATTTGCTTGAATTGTATCTTCACCTTTTTCTTGTAAAGAATATGCCTTAATCTTATTAACCAGGCCAATTCCACGACCTTCATGGTCATGCATATAAACAAGCGCACCTTTTCCATATTCGTCAATCATTTTTAAAGCGCCATGCAATTGAGAATTGCAATCACATTTCAAACTATGGAAAACATCGCCAGTCAAGCACTCTGAGTGCACTCTAATTAGTGGAATTTTGTCGCTTCCGTCATCTTTTACTAGTGCAACATGTTCATGCCCGTTAACGTGATTTACATAACCATAAATTTTAAAATCACCAAATTTTGTAGGCAAAAACGCTTCTGCTTCGCGTGTTACAAGCTTTTCTGATTGAAGACGATATGCAACCAATTCAGAAACAGAAATAAATTTAAACCCATGTTTATCTGCGAATTTTCTCAAATCGTCGCGTCGCGCCATTGAACCGTCTTCGTTCATAATTTCGCACATAGCTCCCGCGTGTCTATGCCCTGCAAGCATTGCCATATCGACACAAGCCTCTGTATGACCAATTCTTGTAAGCACTCCACCTAATTTTGCAACACAAGGGAAAATATGCCCTGGGCGACGTAAATCTTGAGGCTTTGCGTCAGGTGCAATTGCAACTTCTATCGTTTTTGCTCTGTCAAAAGCCGAAATCCCAGTAGTTACGCCAAAACTTTCTGATGCGTCAACGCTTAAAGTGAACGCTGTACGCATTTTTTCTGTGTTATTTTCAACCATTTGTGGCAATTCTAAATTCTTCGCAATTTCGTCAGAAATAGCAAGACAAATAAGTCCTCTACATTCTTTTGCCATAAAATTGATAATTTCAGGAGTTACGCATTGAGCAGAGCATAACAAATCACCCTCGTTTTCTCTGTCCTCATCATCAGCAACGACAATTGGTTTGCCTTGTCGAAAATCTTCTATCGCATCTTCAATTTTATCAAATTTAAAATTGTCCATTACATAAACCCATTTTCTCTCAAAAAGTCTTCTGAAATTACTGAAGAAGTCTTTTCATTCAATAAAAACTTTTCAATGTATTTTGCAAAAACATCTGTTTCGATATTCACTGAATCGCCTGTTTTTAGTTCAGATAAATTTGTGTTTTCGTAAGTATGCGGAATAACTGCAACCTCGACAACTTTTCCCTGAATATCAGCAACTGTAAGGCTTATACCGTTTATTGTGATAGAACCTTTTTTTACAACATAACGACTTGCATCATCTGAAATTTCAAACTTCATTGTATAAAAATCCGATTCTTTTTGTGAAGAAACAAGTTTTGCAACACTATCCACATGACCCGAAACAATATGACCTCCAAGGCGCTCATTTAGGGTTAATGCGCGTTCTAGGTTAACCTTATCACCTTTTTTAAGTGCAGAAAAATTTGTAACATTTAGTGTTTCTGTTGAAACCTCCGCAGTGAAACTATTCTCGCTCATTTCAATAACAGTTTGACAAACACCACTAATAGCAATAGAATCGCCTATTTTAGTGTCTTTTAAAACTTTATCACAAGAAATAGTTATTTCAGCACCGTTTGAAATTTGTTTAAAATCTTTTACTATGCCGATTTCTTCAATAATACCAGTGAACATAACTCTATTGTACCATAATTATTTGCCAATGCAAAAATTGTCAAAAATATTGTTCAAAATGTCGTCTGTGATTACTTCTCCAGTGATTTCATCCAAGCACAAAAGCGCTTGTTTTACATCAATTGAAATCAAATCCTGTAATTCGTTAACCTTACTTGCCATATATGCCTGCATCAAGCTTTCCTTAGCTTTTTCAAGGCAATCTTGTTGACGTTTGTTTGTCACAAATTCTGTATCCTCTGGAGAAAATTCCAAGATAATTTCTTTAATTTTTTGTTTTAATTCTTCAATTCCAGCCTCTGTTTTTGCAGAAATACAAATTGCGTCCTTTGGACGTTCTGAACTTACGTCGCATTTATTTGCGATTACAAGATGTTTTTTATCCTTTATAAAATCAAGAATAACCTTGTCTGCATCGTTCAAACCAGTCGTTAAATCGTACATGAAAATTACCAAATCTGCCTCTTTTGCAGCTTGTTTTGAATATTCAATCCCGATTTCTTCAACTTTATCAACACTTTCGTCTTCTCTAATCCCCGCAGTATCAATCAAGGTTACTGGAATACCTAAATCAAGCGTTTCTGTCAAAACGTCGCGAGTTGTACCTGCAATTTCAGTAACAATCGCTCTGTCTAGGCTTAAAAGTGTGTTAAACAAAGAGGATTTGCCCACATTCGGCTTGCCGACAATCGCAATCTTAATCCCTTGGCGCATAATATTGCTTGATTGCGCGTTTACTAAAATTTTGTCGATTTTTTCAATTTCTTTTTCAAAATCGCTGATTAAACTTTCATAAGTCGGTTCTGCAACATCTTCTGGAAAATCAATCCCTGCAACAATTCTAGACAAAGTTTCAAAAATATCACCTTTAATTTCAGAAACTTTTTGTGCCAAAACACCTGATAAATTTTTAGCTGATTGAATAGCAAAATTTTGAGTTTTTGAGTGAATTAAATCTGCAACGGCCTCGGCTTGTGATAAATCAAGTTTTTTATTTAAGAAAGCGCGTTTAGTAAACTCACCTCTTTCAGCCATTCTTGCCCCATTTTTTAACACAATTTCAAGAATATTTTTTACAACGTTAATCCCGCCATGGCATTGAATTTCAATAACATCTTCACCAGTGTAACTATTTGGGTTTTTGAACGGTAAAACAACAACTTCATCAACCTTTTTGTCACCATCTACAATCCAGCCGTGACAAATCATTCGAGGTTTAATCGTGCCAGTAAAAATGCGTTCTGTAATCTCAAAACTTTTTTCGCCAGAAATTCTAATAACGCCAACTCCACCTGTACCCAATGGAGTTGAAATTGCCGTAATAGTATCAAATTCTTGAATAATGTTCATGCCTTGATTATACCGTTAACACGATGTACATGCAAATCATGAGTTGTCGCTCGTAAGTCAATTATAGTTTAAAGGCTGAATGGTTAAATGGCTTAACGGGTGAATAGTGAGTAGTGAGTTGACATGTCATTGCGAGGAGCAATAGCGACGAAGCAATCCAAGACAGTGAATAGAGAGTTGAGAATTTTGTCATTTGCGTTAATCTATTCACTATTCACAAATGACTATTCACTATTTTTTCATTGTGAAGGCAAACAAAAAAGCGCGGTTGATTTCATCAACCGCGCTTTTTATATAATTGTTATTTTAAAACTTAAGCCATTGGTTGATCACCATGTAGACCATTTGGGTCTGCTGGGTTAATTATTGGTGGGAAGAATAAATCTAACCAAGGTAAAAAGTGGCTAGCAATTTGGTCAACAACCCAAGCTAAACCTTCACCAATAGTTTGGAAACCATCTTTGCCTGTTGTTGGTTCATCTTCAAGTTTTTTATCTAAAATTCTATTTGAATCAAATTTTGTACCTTCACCAGCTTTTAATGTTGCTTCATTTAGGGTACTTGATTTTTGTGTTACTTCGTTTTTACCTACTTGAGCAGGGGCATTTTGTTGTTTTGCTTTTGCTGAATTTGTTCTTGCGGCATTTGCAGTTAGTTTGCCAAAGTTATTATTGTTGAAATTGATACCCATAAGCCACCTGCTTTCGTTTTAATGTCGTCCGTAGTTATATTATCGGCACCGTTTTTTCACTACTTTAGACCTCGCCTCGCATCATATCATATCATATCATATCGAGCATTATAACTGGGTTTTGGGCATTTTAAAATTCATCTTTACAATTGTTTACATTGTTAAGAATGTTAAGCGTTTTTGTCATTCTGAAGCGCTCAAAGAGCGCATTATTACTAAATTTGCTGGGTTCAGAATCTCACCATTAACAAGATGCTGAACATAGAACTTTAAACTACAAATTTGTACATTAAACGCTTCAGCATGACACAACCGTTCAACCATTCAACCATTAAGCCATAAATAATTTTCGGAGGAATTTTGAAAATTCCTCCGATTTGTTCTACAACATTGTAGCGATTAATCCCGCGATTGACGCTATCGTTTGCAAGTCTAAATTAAAATTGTTTGACGCATTTGAAGAAGTTGTTGTGTAACCTTTTCCACTATTAGTCAAGCCCAATGCCGTCGAAATTGCACTCAATGCGTTATTATTCGCTTGGTTTTGCAAAGAGTTCAACAAGTTGATATAATTATATCTGTTCGATAATTCGTTATTAACCAAGTCATTTTGCTTCAAAATTAAATTCTCAGCCAACTGCGCAACCGCATTACTTCTATTGTTTTCAATATTGTTCAAGTTGTTCATAAACATTGAATTATCCAAATTCCCAAAGCGCGATGCGATATCGTTCTTCAAATTATTCAAAATTGGTGTGTAAATATCGTTAATCGACTGTTGACCCTGTTTTTGGTAAGCGTTTAACTGCGACTGAATATTCTTCATTGTATCGTTTGAAAAAACATTCAATTTCGGAACAACTTCCGCCAAAGTCTTTTGTGAATAGTCATACAACGCTTTTTCGTAATCGTTCATATTGTAATTGCCATAAACAGTGTTGCCCGACATTTTTGTCGATGCCTTCTTTTGACCATTAACACTATAACTTCCGTTTGGGTAAGCACTATAAGTTGTCTGTTTGCTCATAAAATTATCCTTTCTAATTTTACTTGCAAAGACAAAAAATTTATTTATTAAGGGGCTGGAATATATAATATTATACCATTTTTTGCAAGGATTGTAAAATTTTTAGATAAAAAGACGGGCGACGATTAAAATCGTCGCCCGCCTTAAAAAGTTTTTACTTTAACGCACGCGTCTTGGATTACTCACATTACGCAAGCGCTTTTGATTCTTGAATACATTCAATCAATGTATTAGCAACAGTTTGTTGTTCTTCTAAAGTAATTTCTGGGAACATTGGTAAAGAGATTACCATTTCTGTATTCTTTTCAGTGATTGGTAAAGAACCTTTGCCCATTCCTAAGTATTCGTGAACTTTTTGTAAGTGTAATGGAATTGGATAGTATAACATTGCGCCTACGCCACGTTCTTGTAACATTTTGTGGATGTTATCTCTGTTAGGAATTTTAACTGTGTATTGGTGATATACGCAGTAAGTGTTATCTAATTCTTTTGGAGTTTGAATATCTTCGCAGTTTGCAAATAATTCGTTGTAAGTTTTTGCGTGTGCGCGTCTTGCTTCGTTCCATTCGTTAACATAGTTCAATTTAACTCTTAAGATAGCTGCTTGAACTTCGTCTAATCTTGAGTTTACACCGATTTCGTCGTGGTGGTAACGAATTGCGCCACCGTGGTTTCTTAATGCAAGAACTCTATCTTTGATAGTGTCTGAGTTTGTAGTTAATAAACCACCATCACCCATACCACCTAAGTTTTTAGTTGGGTAGAAGCTGAAACATCCGATATCACCGAATGAACCAACCATTTTGCCGTTTAATTTTGCACCAATTGCTTGGCACGCATCTTCGATTACGTATAAGTTATGACGTTTTGCGATGTCCAAAATTACGTCCATGTTAGCTGGTTGACCATATAAGTGAACTGGAATAATAGCTTTTGTTTTTGGTGTAATTGCGTTTTCAATTTTTGCAGGATCGATGTTGAAAGTATCAGGATCGATATCAACAAAAACTGGTTTAGCACCTACGATGCCGATTGCTTCAGAAGTAGCAACGAAAGTGAAGGCAGTTGAAATAACTTCATCACCAGCACCTATATCTAAAGCTCTTAAAGCCAAGTGTAAAGCATCAGTACCAGAGTTTAAAGCAACAGTGTGTTTAACCCCGATAAAATCAGCTAATTCTTGTTCTAAAGCTTTGTTGTGTTTGCCTAAAATGTATTGACCAGAACGAAGAACTTCTAAAACTTCTTTTTCAACTTCTGCGCCAATTTTTGCATATTGTCTTTTTGAATCTAAAATAGGTATCATTTTTTTCTCCTTTACCATGTTCCTTAATAATAGTTTAACACAGTTTTGAAGTACCTTTATATAAACTTAATAATAAATACTTATTCTTTAAAACATTTGCAAGAATTCATGAATTCTTTTACGGCAGGGCAGTTGATTACTGTTTCGTAGTCTTTTGCAGAAATTAAGCCATGACATTGACCGATAAATACCGCGTTCGCTCTGTTTCTTGCTTTTAATTTTATAAAAATCTTTTCTAACTGTTTTTTAACAGTCGACAATGTAACTTTGAAAACTTTTGCTATCTGCAAATTTTCAAAGCCTGCTGCAACTAGAATTAAAATTTCTAGTTCCCTTCTACTTAAAATCTTTTCTTCATTTTCCAAACTAACATCATTATGGAGAATTTCATATTTTCTCATAGGATTATTTTAAAACGCTAAGAATAATAAGTATATTAGGCACTTGGCTAAAATTTCAAAATATGTAATAAATCTTATTGAAAAAAAGACCAAAATTATAACAATTTTGGCCCTTTTTTGATTAATTTTTAATTTTATCTATTCTGCGTCATCAAATTTGATTGTTGCAATAGAAGTTGAACTGCTCAAATATTTTGCACTAAATCCAGCTGGCATTTTGCATTGTTTCATTTTTGAACGTTTACTGCTTCCTGCTTGACCCTCATTACCGTGCCATTCTTCATGTTTTTCACTGTAATGATATTTTGATTCTTCTTCTTCAATAGTCTTTTTAACATTTCCAGCAACGTGAGTCGTTTTTCTTGTCGTAATTTCAACGTCTTCTTTGCCGAAACGCTCTTTTCTAACATTCGTTTTTACCGTGTCTTTTACTGCCGTTCCATTGTCATCAGTATAGGTTCTAACTGCGACTTCCCAAGTTTTACCTTTGTCGTCAACCTCTTGCGTTACAACCTCGTGAGCTGTATATTTTTTGCCGTCATCACCTTTAACTTTTACTTCGCCCTCGCTAATGACTTTTGGTTCGTTCTCCGCAGAAGCACTTGCAAAAATTGAATTATTCGACGTTTTTTGTGCGTTTGCTGAAGTTGTTGCATTTAAATTAATATTTTGAATAGCTCCTATTTCGTTAATTTTAACCATAGTACTCTCCTTTTTAAAATCATTATAAATATATTAAAATTTTTGGAAACCTTAAATTTCAAAATCTGAAAATTTTTTTATTTTTCTTAATACTATTGTCTGACAGACACTTTATTTTAATATTGGCTTATGATTGAATAAAACGTAAATCCAACTATAAGAAGGGCGATACCAACACTAATACCTAAAACTTTCAAATTTTGGATAATATATTTTTTAGTTGCAACTGGGTCTTTTCGATAACTTTCTTTCAAGCTATTTATCGTCGCAAATATGATAAAAATAGCCAAAAAAACCAAAATAACAATTACAAGCCAAGGTGCATTATTAAAAGCCCATTCTAAAAAATTCTCTGTCCAGTCTTCTGCTTTAAAACACAAAAAAAGTAACGATACAAATATTATTGCTGGAAAAATTTTTTTACCCATTTATTAACTTTCCTCCATTTATTTTGAAAATTTTCACGTCACGCAAAAATTCCTCGTTGAAAAATAGCGTATCAACAGAGGTTATGATTGTTTGAGTTTCTTTATCTATCGAATTAAGCAAATAATTTTGTCTTAAGTCGTCCAATTCTGCCAAAACATCATCAAGCAAAAGTATCGGAGAAGTTCCTGCTTTTTCTTTAATAATATCTATTTCCGCCATTTTAAGCGCCAAAACAATGGTTCTTTGTTGACCTTGCGATGCAAATTTTGTTGATTCTTTGTCGTTTATAAAAAATATAATATCATCACGATGAGGACCAATCAAAGACTGACCGCGACGGCGTTCGTCCTCGTAGTTTTCTTCAAGCGCAATTTTATAATTTTCTAAAATTTCTTCAACTGTTTCACCCGTTTCAAACGTAGAAGAATAAATCATCTTAAGCGTTTCTTCTTCTGAAATATTTGAATGTTTTTTTGATGCAATTTTTTCGATTTCAGACAAAAACTTTTTGCGTAAGTAGATAATATTTGCCCCTGCAATCGCCAATTGCTCATTATAGACCTGCAAAAGCGAATAATCAAATTTTTCATCTTTTAGCAAATTATTTTTTTGTGCGCGAATTTTTTCGTATTTAGAAATTCTTTCATCATACACTGGATAAATTTGCGAAATCGCTCTATCAAGCCATTTTCGCCTATCTTCAGGCGCACCACGAAGCAGCAATAAATCCTCTGTTGAGAACAAAACTGTTTTTACAACTTGTTTAAAATCCTTTTGAGTTGATTTAACCTTGTTCAACTTAAAAGTTTTTTTCTTTTCGTTAGTATAAGTAAAATCCATTTCAATTTCGGTATTGTTTTTGTCTAAAATTGCCGAAATCTCCATTTGTGGTTTTTCAAAAAGGATTAAATCTAAGTTATTTGAAGTTCGAACAGATTTCAAGTTTGATAAAAAATAAATGCTTTCTAAAATATTAGTCTTGCCCTGAGCGTTTTTGCCTATAATCAGGTTTTTAAAATCGCAAAAATCGAGTTCAACATTTTCGCAATTTCTATAATTAACTAATTTCAAACTTTTTAACTTCATAATTCAATTATATCCAAAATATTTTCAATCTCATACTTTTAAATGATGATATCTTGCTAATTTTTATTAAAATAATAATGTAATAAGATGTAAAATCACGTATGGACTTGAGGGAATGACAGAGGATTTCAACAATTCTTATAACAATATCAAGAGGGTTTCTGACGAAGAATTAGAAGCACTTTGGACGAAATATTTTGCAAACAGAGCTGACAAAAAAGTCAGAGATACTCTTATTGTGCAATATATTTATCTTACAAGATATGTCGTAAACCGTGTTAAAGTGTCACTTCCGCCTACTTTTTCAGTTGAAGACATCTCAAGCTACGGCGTTGAAGGTTTGATTGACGCAGTAGAAAAATATACGCCAGATAAGGGCGCACGCTTTGAAACTTATGCTCTTATGAGAATAAGAGGAAACATTATTGATAAAATCCGTTCACAAGACTTTTTACCAAGAAGTGCAAGAAAGAAAATTAAAGACGTAAAACAAGCACAAGAACAATTGCGTCAAAAATTCGGACGTCCTGCAACCTCAGTTGAAGTTGGTGAATTGTTAGGCATGGAGCCACAAAGAGTTGACCAAATCTTAGCAGAAGACACATCAATCGGCTCAATTTACGACAAAAAAGGTTCATCAGACGATAGCGTAGCTATTATTGACACAATTCAAGACGAAAATAGACTTACTCCAGCAGAAGCAATGGAGGAAAAAGACGTTAAGTCTGAACTTGAAAACGCTTTGAAACGCTTGCCAGAACGTGAACGTATGATTATGGTTCTTTACTATCACGAAAATATGACACTTAAAGAAATCGGTGAAGCTATTGAAGTTTCTGAATCTCGTGTTTGCCAATTGCACGCACAAGCAATCATGAAGCTTAAAAACATCTTGTCAGAAAATCGTGTTGAACGTTTGCAAAAGACTATTGTTTAAGAAGGTTTGTTGAATAGCTGAACGGTTTAATGGTTTAACGGCTGAAGAGCTGTGTCATCCCGCATAAACGAAGTGCATTGCGGGATCTTAAAAATCGAAAAGATACCGCAATTCGTTACACTTTTGTCATTCTGAATCGCCCAAAAAACGCATTATTATTAAACTTGCTATATTCAGAATCTTGCCATTGGTGAGATGCTGAACATAGGACTTTAAACTACAAATCTGTACATTTAACGCTTCAGCATGACAAACTGTTTTGAACTATTGATTCCATAAAAAAGACTCTTGTAAAAAAGAGTCTTTTTATATATTCTAGATATTTTATATATATTTTTATTTACCTCTAATCCAATCAATAAAAGAAACTATTAGATAAGTAAGTGCAGCACCTGCACCCCATTCACCAGTTTTATCATTTTGCATTTCATTTATACAACTATCTTTTATTTTATCTGAATTTGAATTTGTTTTTTCTGTTGGTTTATCATCAGCTTTATCAGTTTTTTTATCACCTTTTTTCTTTGCTTCATAAATTTCTGGTTTATCATCTATATAACCAAAATTATTTGAATCAAATTTT
>CAVCIX010000016.1:0-28604 GCA_963602505.1 Anaerovoracaceae bacterium
AATGCTTTTTTGAACATTTCTTCTGTTCCTACTAATTTTCTTTCACTCATTTGAGTTCTCCTATATTTTTGAAGTATAACTACACGATTATTTTAGTACAAAAAATAAATTATGCAATATTATTACAATAGTTTAGCAGTTTAAAATTTTTGTAAATATCCTTGCCAAGTTTATTTTTTTTGATACCATTAAATTGATGGTAGGCGAACAAAAAAAACTTTCAATTGCATTCTATTGGCACATGCATCAGCCGGTTTATAAACTTAACCCTGATAGCGATTTTTTAATGCCTTGGGTTAGAATGCACGCGGTTAAAGACTATTTGGACATGGTTCTATTAATGAACAATTATCCAAAATTAAAATTGAACTTTAACCTTGTTCCTCTTTTACTTCAATCTCTTATTGAATACGGCGAAAACGGTGCGCAAGACGTTCACTCAAGATTAAGTATCTCTAAGATTGAAGACCTATCAGACGACGATAAAAGATTTATTTTAAACAACTTTTTTGATGCAAATTTCCAATCAATGATTTCGCATCACGATGCATACACTGCACTTTACAAAAAAAGAGTTGAGGATAATATTTTTGATATTGAGGCTTACTCTGACCAAGAATATTCCGACATCATGGCTTGGTTTAACCTTGCTTGGTTCGACCCAATTTATGGGGAAATTTATCCAGAACTTCAAGAACTTGCGGATAAAGGTTGCAATTTCACCCTTGAAGATAGAATTAAAATTCTTGAATACCAAAGAGAAATTATTCGTCAAATAATTCCAACTTACCGCAACTTTATGGAGGCTGGAAAAATTGAAATTACGACAAGCCCTTATTATCACCCGATTTTACCAATTTTATTAGACATAAAATGTGCGCACAGAAATATTCCAAACCCTGAAGTTTTGCCTACAAATTTAAAAATGGCAAAAGACGCAGTTGTACAAACAAAAATGGCACTAGATAAAATGGAAGAACTTTTTGGACGCAGACCAAAAGGTATTTGGCCACCTGAACAATGCGTAAGCTCTAAAACTTTAGAAATGTTGGCGGATTTAGGCGTGGAATGGACAATTTCCGACGAAGGTATTCTTGCAAACTCAATCAACTTTGAATTCGTAAGAGATTTTAGAGGTTATTTAGCAGACCCTTATCATTTACTAAAAACTTACGAGTACAAAACTCAAAATTCAAAAATAGACGTTATTTTTAGAGATTCTTTAATTCCAAACTTAATCAGTTTTGAATACCCACACACAGAGCCTCAAAAAGCTGCAAACGACCTTTATGACAGAATTAAAGTTATCCAAAGTAAGATTTTTGCATCTCCTGACGATTCTCACCTTCTAACTATCGCTATAGACGGTGAAAACTCTTGGGAAAGCTACCCTGACGACGGTTCAGGATTTTTAAAAACAATTTATCAACTTATTGAAGATGATGATACTTTAGAAACAGTTCTTATCAGCGATTATATTGAACAAGACAAGAATAAAAAACAACTTCCAAAGATTTATTCAGGTTCTTGGATTAACAGAAACTTCCAATTGTGGATTGGCGAACCTACAAAAAACCAAGCTTGGAATTTGTTGAAAAAAGTTCGCGATGATTTTATGGAATTTGTCGAAGACCACCCTGACAATCCGAACATTGAAAAAGCGCGTCAAGAATTATACATGGCAGAAGGCAGTGACTGGTTCTGGTGGTACGGTGAACCTAACCACTCAGGTCAAGACCACATTTTTGACTACTTATTCAGAGAACATTTGAAGAATATTTATAGATTTTTCAATCTTCCAATTCCGACAAATTTAGAAACTCCGTTGGTAACTCTAAATTTCAATCCGTCAAACATTCCGACAGAAGCAATGTCGCCAATTATGGACGGACAAGACAGAATTGACGATGAGTGGCTTAACGCAGGGGTTATTAACCTTCCTGATTTGCCAAACGCAGAAGAAGCAAGACTTTTTGAAAAAATAAAATTCGGTTTTGATAAAGATAACCTTTATTTAAGATTTTATATCGACAATGAGGTTAAAGAAAACAATACAAACGTTGTTCACCAAATGTATTTGTACTTTAGAAACAAAGACAAACGTCAAAACCTTTCAAATATAAGACTTATTAACAAAACAGAAGACGTATATCAATTAGTGCACGAAAAATTCAGCACAGAGTTAAGGCTTTCACTTGTAAACGGCATGCTTAGACCGTTGCAATTCTCAAAATCTATGCAAGGTGGCTTGTGGTACGTGCAAGACCCTGATTCTGTAAAAGTTGCTTATGACAACGTTATAGATATTAGTATTCCGTTTGACGTAATTGATATTAATTACGGAGAAATGGTTGAATTTTTCTTTGCAACGGCAGATTTTGGTATAATGGAAACCGCTATACCACAAGAATTATTGCTAACAATGCAACGCCCAAAGGCTGATTAATAGATTATTTGAATATATACTGTTCTAGTTCTAGCCTTGTTATCAAAGTCAATTAACACGACTTGTTGCCATGTTCCGAGTTGCAAAGCACCGTCTATAAGCGGAATTGATAAAGAATTACCCATAATCGCAGCTCTTACGTGCGCATAACCATTTCCGTCATGCCAAGTATCATCGTGATGATACTCAATATTTTGCGGGGCAATACGTTCCAAAGCTTCTGGCAAATCTACCAGCAACCCTGGTTCAAATTCAATTGTTGTCAGGGAAGCAGTACTTCCTGAAACATAACATAAAACTGTCGCATCCTTCAAGGAATGCAGATATACGCTATTTTGAACATTTTTTGTAATATCGATTATATCGGTAAAACCTTGCGTATTAATTTGAAATTTTTCATTAATTATTGGCATGACAAAAACTCCTTATTTATATATTAAAAAAATAGGGGTTATAAATATGCCTATTTCTGAAAAATCATCACATATTTTAACAATTGCAAAAAAAAGGGGCTATTTAAGCCCCGTGAATTTTTATAATTCAAATAGCGAGTGTAATCTTTCTGTAATATCCGATTCTTGGATATCTTCTGTCAATTTATTCATATCAAGTGCCATTTGGTAGTATTCGGCAGCTTGAGTTTTATCACCTAACATTTCGTTTGCACGTCCTGCGTTAAAGTATGCAAGAGTGTATGAAGGATTTAATTCAATAGCTTTTTCAAAGAATGGTAAAGCGTCTTGAGCACATCCTAAACCGTCAAGGTAAATAACACCTAAGTTATTTTGTGCAATATCGAAATGAGGGTTTAAATCAATTGATTTGTGCAAAGCAACCATTGCTTCTTCGATTAAATCGTTTTCCCATAAAGCCAAACCGATTTTTGAATAAGCTCTATAGTTTTCAGAATTTGTACTGATAGCATCACAATATGCGCGAATTGCGTTATCTATATCACCAGAAGCCATTAAAGCATCGCCTAATGACAATCTTAAATCATAGTTATTTCCGTCTAATTCAATACCTTCTTGGAATTTTTCGATTGCTAAATCAAGATTTCCAAACACTTCTGCATAAGTTGAGCCTAAAGCGTGGCATACGATTGCAGTCCATTCGTTGTCTGGGTTAATGCTAATTGCAGTGTTGTAGTGAGAAATAGCATCTTCGTACAATTCAGCTTTCAAATAAGCATAAGCCAAAGAATTGTGATAGAACGGATTTGTTTTATCTTTTTCTAAAGCCAATTTGAAGGCGCTTACTGAATTTAATTTGTCACCTTTGTTTAAGTATAAATGACCTAATTCATAGTAAATAAATCCATTGTCATCAGTGTTTAGTTCTAATAATGAAGTGTAGTAATCAATTGTTTCATCAACCATTTCAGGGAAATAAGTTTGAGTCAAAGTAGCTAACTTCATCAAGTTATTTTTGTTTTTTGAATTTGCAGAAAGTGCTTTTTTGTAAGCTTCATAAGCTTCAATTGTCATGCCTTCGTGCACAGAAATATCACCTATTTTTGAGTAGAATATTTCTTTATGACCTGTTTTTTGCGCTGCAATATCGTATAAGCGCATTGCAGATTTTTTCATTTTTAAAATTTCTAAAAATCTTCCAGCTTTGTTGTAAGCAAATACTGACAAATCATCTTTTAGAGAATGAGTTAAAATTTTCAAAGACGGAATGTCATAAGATAACATTACAGAGCCTGAAATGAAGTAGTATAAAAAGCTAACTACATCTTTGAATTGGACATGCTTGTTGCTCATTCTTTTTAGAATAGACATAGCAAGCATTAATCTTGGACGAGCAGATTTGAAGCCTGATAATTTAACGGCTTTTTTGAATTCTTCTTCTGCTTCTGAGTAATTGTCAGCTAATTTATCAAAAAATCCTTTGTAAATGCAAGCATTAACTGATTTTGGAGAGAAAGTTAAAGCAGTTTTGCATTGTTCAATAGCAGCGTCAACATTAATTTCGCCTTTTTCCCACATCAAAAATGCCAATCTGTAATAAGCTTCTGGCAATTCAGGATTATGTTTTGCAGCGTTCACGTAACCTTCAATTGCTGCGTTCCAATCTTCCTCTTGTTGTTTAATCAAATATCTTTGATGTGCGATTTGTGCTGTTTCTAATTCTTTTTGTGCTAGTTTTGTTTCTTCTTCGGATGCAAAAAATTGCTTCGACATTTGTAAAATCTCCTTGTGTGTGTACAAACTCTTTCGGAAATAAAAAAGCGAAGTTTAATCTTTTTAATCAAAATTCCTCCGTATAGACTAAATTCAAATTTTAAACTTGTTTGAAATATCTAATTATGATAATATTACATGTAAAGATAAACTAGACTAACCGGAGAAGGAAAACATGAAAAGCTCTACATTAAGACGCGCGAATTTGTCTAAAGAAAAAATTCAAATGCTTGAAGCTTTGGCAAAATACAGACGTCAAACAATGAATACTTCTAATGCTCCCGTAAAAAGTGTTCCAAAAGAAAAATTGAAAGAACGAGAACTTGATATTTTATGGGATAACTTCAAACAAAGAACAAAACAAGATAAATCACCTACTGTATATTTGATTACAGGTTTTATCGCAGGTGCAGTAGTAATGCTTGTTATCACAACATTAATAAGCTTATCTATGAAAACAGTTAACGAATCTGTTTCTGATATCGCAGTTAAACCAGCAGAATCAAAGATTGAAGACACTGCAATAACATTTATTCCTGCTGACAAAGATATTACAACTGCGACATCTGTTAAAGCAACAACAACTGGCGGTTCTCAAGAAACTTATACAGTTCAAAATGGTGATACTTTAGAAAGTATTATCATCAGATTTTACGGTTCATACCAAGTTGAACACGAAGAAGCTATTAAAGAAGCTAACCACATGACTAATCCGAACGCTTTGCAAATTGGTCAAAAGTTAATCATTCCGCTTCATTAATAACTTAAATCAAATTCAAAAAAGACCTCGAAAAATCGGGGTCTTTTTTTGTTACAATTTGCCCAAAAGTTTTTTTTAGCCTATACTTAAGCAAGTTATTAAGGAGAAGGTAAATGGAATTAGACATCATAAAACAAACCGACCCACAAGTCGCAGAACTTGTAGAAAAAGAATTAAAAAGACAACAAGAAACCATTGAACTTATTGCAAGTGAAAACTTCACTTCAACCGCAGTAATGGCATCTTGCGGAACAGTTTTGACAAATAAATACGCAGAAGGTAAACCTCACAAACGTTACTATAACGGTTGCGATGTTGTTGATGAGATTGAAGAATTAGCACAAAAAAGAGCATGCGAACTTTTCCACATGGACCATGCTAACGTTCAACCTCATTCTGGCGCACAAGCAAATATGGCAGTATTTTTCGCATTATTAAAACACGGCGATACAATTTTAGGAATGGATTTGTCAAACGGCGGACATCTTTCTCACGGTTGCCCTGTAAACTTCTCAGGAACATACTTTGACGCAAAAAGCTATGGTGTAGATGAAAATGGTAACATTGATTACGAAGATGTTAGAAAAAAAGCTTTAGAATACAAACCAAAATTAATCATTTGTGGCGCAAGCAACTATTCAAAAATAATTGATTTCAAAAAATTCAGAGAAATCGCAGACGAGGTTGGCGCATACTTAATGGCAGATATTGCGCACATTGCAGGGCTTGTAGCAGGCGGAGTTCATCCTTCACCAGCAGGTTACGCGCATGTTGTTACAACAACAACTCACAAAACCTTAAGAGGTCCAAGAGGCGGTATTATCATGTGCGACGAAAACTTGGCACAAACTATTGATAAAGCTGTTTTCCCTGGAATTCAAGGTGGACCTTTGGAACACATTATCGCAGGTAAAGCAGTTGCCTTGCTTGAGGCTTCAAAACCTGAATTTAAAGCTTATGCGGAACAAATCGTTAAAAACGCTAGAACTTTAGCTAATACTTTAATGGAAGAAGGCTTGGATATCGTTGGTGGCGGAACAGAAAACCACTTGATGACTCTTGATTTAAGACGTCAAGGCAAAACAGGTAAGGACATGACAAACGTTTTAGAGGTTGTCGGAATTACTGCAAACAAAAACACAGTTCCAAACGACCCTCAAAGCCCATTTGTTACAAGTGGTATAAGATTAGGAACCGCAGCGGTTACAACAAGAGGATTTAAAGAAGAAGATATGGTGGAAATTGCAAAAATTATTTCTGGCGCAATTTTTGCATCAGATAACGAAGTTGCATTAAAAAATCTTCGCGAAAGATCTTTAAAACTTTGCAAAAAATATCCGTTGTATAATTAAATAGAGAACATTTTAAAATAGGAGATAAAACAATTCTTACTCTAGGACAAGCACAAGTACATATTATCGGCGCAATAATTTCCCTAATTTTAGGCGTATTTATTGTACCTTTGGTAATCGCATATTCAAAAAAAGAAGGCTTAGTTGACCTTCCGAACGAAAGAAAAATTCACAAAAAACCAGTTTCAAGACTAGGTGGCGTGGCAATTTGGTCAAGCACAATGCTAACCTTCTTGTTATTGGTATTTTTGAGCTACTATCCTTATGGAAGCCTACTTTCAGGTATCCTTTTGGGTGGTTCGCTAATGTTTTTATTAGGCTTAGTTGACGATGTTTACAACTTGAACGCAAAATTCAAATTATTTATTCAAATCGCAATTGTAACTATCGTATATCTTCTAGGCGTAAAGATTGACACAATTTACAACCCATTCGGTGGAGTTTTTGAATTGGGTTGGTTATCATACCCAATAACACTTTTGTGGATTGTAGGTATTTGTAACGCGGTAAACTTTATTGACGGTGTTGACGGACTTGCAGGCTCAGTAATCACAGTAAACTCAATAACTTTGGCTATCGTAGCCGTTTCAATGACACCTTCAAACTCTATCAGCGCACTGATTGCATTCATTTTAGCAGGTTCAATGCTAGCATTTTTGGCATACAACTTTAACCCTGCAAAAATCTTTATGGGTGATTCAGGAGCCTTATTTGCAGGATTTTTACTTGCGTCATTATCAATAACAGGGGTTATGAAAACTGCAACCTTGGCGATTTTCTTGCCATTCGTAGTTTTGGCAGTACCAATTATGGATATAACTTTTTCAAGCTTAAGACGTATCTTAAAAGGTACTTCGCCATTTGTAGCTGACGCAGAACATATTCACCACAAATTACTAAAAGCAGGATTTTCTCAAAACAAAACCGTTGCAATACTTACCCTTGTTGCAATCGTAGGTGGCGCAATCGCAACTGCTCTAGTAGGTTCAATCGGTCACTACATAATTTATATGGTAATCTTGTTGCTTATCATGTTCGGCTTGAGCCTGATTGCGATTACAAGAAAGAAAAATATTAATCCATTAAAAGATGAACATAAAGAAGAAAATTAGTAAAATATTTTTATAAATAACAAATAAAAAAGGCGGATTTGCAAAATTGCAAATCCGCCTTTTTAAATATTAAAATTCGAGATACTAAATAAATTCCATAACGTTTGAAGTTGGAGCAAAACCTTCTTCAACAATACCTTGTGAACGTTTTTTACGATAAAGCATATCAACAAAGGCTTCCAAACGAGTTATGAAACCAGCCTCACCAGTGTGTTCATCAATTGTAAGGTTCAATAATGGTTTGCTGAATTGTTTAGAACGTCTTGTAATTCTTTCAATCATCAAGGAATCTGGACCACAACCAAACGCAGTTATTGTAATAATACCGTCGATTTTGTTATCCTTCAAATAATAACCTGCGCAACCAGTCATTTCAGCCTCATTTGCCCAATAAACTTGCTGACCTAAAGACACAACGCCTTCTTGCAATTGTTCATCAGTCAATTGGAACGCAGTGTAAACCTTAACGCCCATTTTGTTCAACTTATCAATAACCTTCATTGAAGCACGTTCGTCATAGATATTGTAAGCATGCGAAACTAGAGCAATTGAAATTGGATATTCTTTTTCGTCTTTTTCAATCAACAATTTGCCTGAAATAGCTTGTTTCAAAGCTCTTTCATAAGACATGCCAGATTTTAGCATAACTTGGAAGTTGTTATAAACTCTCCAGCCTGCTTTTGACGCTTTTTTAATTCTTTCCATATCCACAATACCAAACGGTTTTACGCATTCTAACAAGAATTGGTACAAACCTTGATTTTTTGCAGATTTATCAAAAGTTGGTTCAATAATTTGAAAATCTTTTTTAACAACGTTTCTAATCAAATCAGGAAGTCCTCTGATTTTTGAGCAGTTGTAAATTTTTGGTGCGATAGATTGAATAGAAGGAACCAAGATTTTTTCTACACCTTTTTCAAGCAAGTTCAAAACATGACCTACAAATATTTTAACAGGCAAGCATGTTTCTGTAACAACTAGCGAAGAACCGCTTGATAAAGTCTTTTTAGTTGTCTTATCAGATAAAACAATTTCTATACCGATAGCATTAAAAAATCCGTATAAAAAAGGATATATGCTATAAAATGATAAACCTCTTGGTATTCCTATTTTCATTTGAACCTTCTTCCAACTGTGTCTTACTTAATCATATACGAAACACAAAAATTTTTCCATACCCTTACCCAAAAAGTTATATTTAAATTATCCAACTATATAACCAATTTCGACAATGTTATAAAACGATTTAAAATACATAATCATAAAAAAGCGAAGGAAACATTGAATAAAACATTTAATAAGGAGGTTTTAAAAAATGAAATTTCAAAAGTTAACAGTAGCAGCATTAATTGCATTAGGCATAAGTGCAAGTGCTTTGACAAGCGCAATGGCATCATGCCCTTGTGGTGACAAGGCAGAAGTTAAAGCACCTTGTGAAAAAGTAAGTAACAAATGCGATAAATGCCATAAACAAAAAGCAAAATGTAAATGTCAAAAAGACGAAAACGAAAGATGTGCAAAAATGCCACAACCAACATGCGCAAGTTGTGCATCAGCTCAAACCACAGATAGAAAAGACATGAAACAAATTTATGGTTATCCAAACGCTATCTATGGTACAAACAACTATGTTGGCGAAAAAGCAAATTCAATTACATCAAGCGAAAACCAATTAGACCCTAACATTTCAGGTGCAATTATTTCATCTGAAGGTTCTATGACAGGCGCTGCAAGCAAATTACCATACTTAAATTCTAATATGGATACAATCAATGGTGTTAACGTAAATGCTGACGAAAGCTACGTTGACGGTAGTTGCCCAATTGATATTCACACAGAAAACTCAATTGACGCACTAAAAAGAACATACGAACCTTTTGACTTAAAAACAAACTTAAAAGGCATGACAGGAGCAGCTGCTAATTTACTAAACTACTTCCCTGATGTCCCAGAACAACATTGGGCATCTTGTGACATCGACAAATTAGCTATGAATGACGTTGTAGTCGGCTATCCTGACAAAATGTTCAAACCAAACAGAAACGTAACTCGTGCAGAATTTGCAACAATGCTTGTTAAAGGCTTTAACATGGACAGTTGCGCACTTGCACCAAAATGTATTTTCTCAGATGTTCCAGCAAGCAACTGGGCAAACCCATTAATTGCTAAAGCAGTTGACGAAAACTTAATGAAAGGTTACCCAAACGGCAAATTCATGCCTAACAACCACGTTACAAGAGCAGAAGCTCTTACTGCAATGGCAAAAGGCTTAAATAACTGCAACATCGACGAATGTAAAGCACAAGAAATCTTGTCAAAATACAAAGACGGTGCAAAACTTCCAAGTTGGTCGCAAATTCCAATCGCAACTGCAATTCAAAACGGCGCTTTGGCTGATTTACCAAATTCAGACATGATTATGCCAAACAAAGCAGCTTCACGTGCTGATATCGCGTCAATGTTACAAAATGTACGTGTAGCAGGCGGTTACGACAACAATCCAAAAACTGCAAACTCAGCTTGCCCACTTGATACTTCTAAACAAGCATACTTAGAAAATCAACAAGTGGTAAAAATTCCAACATTAAAATTAGAATTTTTAGACCAAGTTAACTCAAAATCTGCACAAGTTGGTCAAAGATTTGCAGCTACAACATTGGAAGAAGTAACTATCAACGGTCAAGTTTACCCATGTGGTTCACGCGTAAACGGTAAAGTTATTGAAGTTATCCGTCCAAACGGCAAGGATAAAGGTGCATTAAAACTTGCATTCACAGAAATTCAAAACGGTGACTGCAAAGCAGAATTACCAAAACAAATTCTAACTGCACAAATCAATAAAACTAAAACTCCGCACTTAGTTGCAAGAACTCTTACATTCCCATTCACATGGGCTGGTGCACTTGTTGGTAACTCAGCAAGAGCCGTAGGTGGTATCGTAACTAACCTTGGTAATGCCGTTGAAAGCGTTTCTGGTGGCGTAGGTACATCACTTGGCGAAGTTTCACAAGGTCAATTTAAAGCAGCAGGCAGAAGCTTCGGTGACGCTATCGTTGAATCTGTTAAAGCTCCAATTGACACAACAAGAACTGCTTTATCAGGTACTATGGGCTTATTCCAAACTTCAGGCGACGAAGTTGCTTACTTAGTTGACCCTAAAGGCTCAAAAATCTCAGCAGTTAATCCAAAAGAACAAATTACAATCGCATTCGGTTGTACCCAAGAGTAAAGCTTATTTCACTAGACTTTACGCAGGTGAGGGCGAATTTGACGAACGTCAAATTCGCCCCTCTTGTGCTTTTAACATTTTTTGATAAGTTTTAACAATTTCAAATACCAAAATTGCGCCAACGCAAGCAGAAGAAATTCCAATACCAATCCAGAAGCCAAGTAAATTTAAGTGTATTCTAAAGGCTAAGAAAGCACCTAGTGAGATTCCGACTAAAATATAACCGAAAAAGTTTGCCAAAGATACCATAAAGGTTTTCTTCAAACCCTTCAAAATACCGCCACAAGAAACTTGCAAGCCGTCAAAGCATTGAAATCCTGCAACTGCATACATAATTGGAATTATAATTGTAACTAAAGTTGCGTCGTTTGTGAAAATTCTTGCAAAAAATGCTGGGAATAATGCGAAGAACACACCACAAAACGCCATAAAGCCAACAGATAAAGCAACCCCCGTTACTGAATATTTTTTTACGTCAATTAAGTTTTTAGCACCGTTTGCAAAACCAACTTTAACCGCAATTGCATTTGAAATTGAAAGCGGAATTACAAAGGAAGCCGAACTAATTACGCACAAAACATTTTGAGCAGCTGCGTAAATGCTATCAACACGCCCCATAAGGATTGCCATTGAGTTGAAAGATATAAATTCTAAACTTACGGCAACAGAAATTGGTAAACCAACTTTTACCAATGATGAGTAATATTTTGAGCTAACTTTTTCAAATTTGAAATGGAAATAATACAAGCAATATACTAACAATGTAAGCCCCATAAGGGTTCTAATTAACGTACTTGCAAGCCCTAAACCCATTGCGCCCATTGAAGGAATTACACCCCAACCAAAGGCGAACACCCAATTGAAAACTAGGTTAAAAAATATACCGACAATTGAGATAAAATTAGGGAAGAACACTATTTCATAAGCCTGTAAAAATTCTCTCAAACCTACGTGCAAATATCCGCCAAAGGCAGAAAATGCAAAGACAAAAGTATAAATCCTGATATCTGGCATTAAATTTGGATTAAAGCCCATGTGCTCCATTAATGGAATTGTCGCGAAGATTAATAACATTGAGAAAAATGCCACAATTTGCGAGAATAATATTGTCGGATAGAAGAACTTTTTAGCCGATTTTTTAGCGCCCAACCTATTGGACAAAACTGGCGAAACGCTAATAATTAAGCCAACGCCGAATATAAAAATAATACTTGTAATTGCGCCCGAAATGCTTACTGCAGATAATACATCAGTTGAATATTTGCCAGCAACAAAAACATCACCTGCCATAATGAAGGTAAACCCAATTTGACCCATTATAATAGGCCAAGCCAAGTGTATTAACTCTTTTGCATACTCTTTATAACTTTTTGTCATACTACAACTCAAAATTATCTTTGTTCAAATATCTGTCGTTTCTGAAATTTGCTTGGTAAGGTTTTGCTTTTCTAATCGCTTCTAGCCAGTTAAAATAATCGCTTTTGAAGCTTTCCATATCCTTGTTAATATATTGCACAGTAAAATATCCGTCAAAAGATTGCATTGCACGGTAAATATCACATTGAGAGGTCATTCTAGCGTTACCAATAACACATCTAGTCGCAATTGCGTCGGTCGGGGTCACTCTTTCAAACTGATATTTTGAATAATTATTCATAGCCTCCATTTGTGCAGTAACTCTACGTAGCAAGTTTAGAGCACTTGTTTGTGTAGAATTTTTATACGAGTGAATTATCAAAGTTCTATCCCAATTTTGATAATTTTGACCAGAAGGCACATACTGAACAATCGTTTCGTTACCTAAAGAACGGTGGTAAGCTACAATCCAATTACCAGCGCCGTTTGGAAAATCAAAAGCCAAGGTTTGGTACGAAAAAGCAGTACCAACGCATAAAATAAAAAATATCGCTAAACTAAATATTTTCAAATGGAGATTTTTCATTTGCAATAATTACCTCAACTTTATCTTTTATTAAACCCTGAAAAACTTTTTTTATCAAGATTTCGCTTTCAAAATGACCAACGTCAATCAAAACAATCTTTGAATCTACTGCACTATGATATTTTATGTCACCTGTAACAAAGCAATCACAACCGTTTTCGACTGCCTCATTGTACATATCCATGCCTGAACCTGCGCAAAAAGCTATTCTTGAAACAGTTTTTACTTCGTTATTATTTATTATTCTTGCGTTTGGCGACAATTTTTTAATTTTACTTGCTAAATCCTTTAAACTAATTTCTTTTTCCACAATACGCAAGAAATCACCCTCAGGGTTTGGATGAAATCCTAAGGCTTCAACAAAAGTATCAGTTGTTCCGCCCAAAGTTTTGTCCATATTTGTATGCGCACAATAAATATCTATTCCTCTGAACACCAAAGGAACTTTAAACAACGGGTGATGAGAAATTATCATATCGCAATCTTTATTTATTGCTTGTCTGAAAACTTTTTCATCCACAGTCAAAGCAATCATCACACGTTTGATTTCCGTTTGATTTGTTTCAACAACCCAACCTGAGCAATCCCATTTTTCTTGTAATTCAACAGGCGCAAAGTGTTCAATTATATTTACTAAATCATACTTGTTCATTTTTTATAATCTTTTCAATTTCTTCAACTGCTCTATCAACTTCGTCATTAACAACCTTGTAATCAAAGTGTTTTGCGTTCTCCATTTCAGATTTTACAGTGTTTAAACGCTTTTGAATAGCTTCTTCGCTTTCAGTACCTCTACCTCTCAGCCTTTTTTCCAACTCCTCAATTGAAGGTGGCAAAATAAAGATTAAAACGGCATTATCCATCTTCTCCTTAACCTGCAAAGCGCCTTGAGTATCAATTTCTAAAAGCAAATCTTCATCTTTATCCAAGCATTGTTGCACAAATTTTTTATTTGTACCGTAACAATTACCAGAAAATTCAGCCCATTCCAAAAATTCGCCATTATCTACGGCTTTTTTAAACTCTTCACGTGTTAAAAAATAATAATTAACTCCATGCTCTTCACCTTCACGTTTTCCACGAGTTGTGCAAGACACAGACAATTTAAAATTAGGATTCTTTTCTAAAAATCTCTTAATTATAGTGCCTTTACCAACACCTGAAGAACCTGATATTACAAAGAGTTTTTTCATTTTTAACCTTCTATTGTTGAACAGTTTCTGTATTTTGTTCTTCGCTTACTTCAACTTTTTGAGCTTGAAGTTTTTTAGCATTTGCAGAACTGTAAGCCATAATGATTAAACACATTATAATACCAATAATTGCTGATGAAATCCAGAATATAACTGCACCCAACCAACCATTATTGAAATGTTTTTGGAATGTATCAATCATAAAGCCTGTACCAGATGCAGAAAGTACCGCACCTACGTAACCGAACATGCCTGAAAAACCTAGAGCAGCAGACGCTACTTCTTTTGAAGTTGCTTCTAGGGCACAAACACCGCCTAACAACAATTGAGGACCAGCAGTAAATGCACCGATTAAAGCTGCTAAAATATAGTCAAAGAAATCAATTTTGTTAATATGGAATAAGAATAAACAAATTCCTAAGCCCATAAAGAAGATGATATTGATTGGAATTCTGCTACCTGATTTTGAACGGTCTGAGAACCAACCAGCGGCAATCGCACCGATTGAACCTACAACTGCTAAAGAGCTTAATTTTGCAGTTGCAATTGCAAGTGTATCACCTTTATATTCCATCAAGTATTTTACGAACCAGTCTTCAGTACCGAAACGAATTACGTAAACGAAAGCGTACGCAATTGATAATAACCAAAGAATTTTGTTGCAAACAATATATTTTCTGAACATTTCGAAATAAGACATTTTAGCTTTTTTGCTTTCTTCTTCTTTTTCGATAGGTTCATTTTTATAAACATCAATATCAGGCAAGCCCAAAGATTGAGGCTTATCACGTAAAGCCCAAAACAAGCCTAAACCAGTAAGTGTAACAATTACAGCTTCAATACCAAAAGCAGTTTTCCAACCAAAATGACCGATTAAAATACCTGATAACATTACAGTTGTAAATACGCCCAATTGGTGAGAAGTTGACCAAATTGACCATTTAGTCGCACGTTCTGATTTTGATAACCAATAAGATAATGCCTTTGCGATTGGAGGGAAAATCATTGATTGGAACCAACCATTAGCGCCCCAAAAGAAGGTCAAAATCCATAAAAGAATTGTTGCTAATGGTAAACCAAAGAACGAAACGTGTCCTGGAGTTACAAACACTGCACTGTAAGCAAAACAAAGGTTTGCTAATGCAGAAATTATCATCGCAGTAGGTAAGAAGGTTCTAACATTACTTCTATCTGCGATAATACCGTTGATAAATTTACCAACACCATAAGTCATGTACAAAGATGAACCTAAAATACCCAATTGAGTATTTGTATAGCCCAAATCTTGCCCAATAAATGGCAAAGCTACTGCAATATTTTTTCTGCATAAGTGAGCAACAATGTACGCAATATAACAAGAGATAAAAATTCTTATACTCCAGTGTTTGTACATTTTGTCAACTTTTGCTTTATCTTGAATTTCCTCTTTTATTGGAGGTTCTTTAAAGAAGTTTGTAATAATGTTTGCCATTGTTATTTCCCTGCCTTAATTATTTGTACGTTTCTATTTTCTGAAATTTCTTTTCTTGCTGATTTTATAGCTTCACGTTTGCATTCATCTAAGCTCATACCGTTGCAAAGTCTATCTACAAAACCACAATTCAATTTAACTGCCTTATTCAAAGCGCCAACCTCTTCCAAAATATCTTTGATATCTTCAAAATCATAATGGAAGGATTGCTTTGATTGATATACTAGCATATCTCCGTTTTGAGATTCAATTGGTTTTCCGCCAAGTTCAAAGTACAACTTGAATACAGACTTCAAATCTTGAAGTTCAGATTGCATTGTTGTAACACTTTGTTGTATTCTCAAAAATCTTTCAAACAAGTATTCAATATTTTCTAATTGTTTATTTTCCCAATCATATTTTTGCAAATATAATTTCTTCAATTTTGGGTAAGCCAGCGCCAAACTCATAGCGTCTGCCATTGCACGGTGGTGGTTAACAAGTTCAACTTTGAATTTTTTAGTTAACGCATCTAATCCGTGAGATTCCATTTCTGGATAAACTTCCTTGAACATATATTGAGTATCAATACGTTCGTTTTGAATAGGTTTGCCAGTTGTTCTCAAACTTGCTTCGTTCAAATAGCAATAATCGAAAATCGCATTATGCGCAACAATTGGATAATCACCGATAAATTCCAAAATTTTTGGCATAATTTCTTCTTCTGTTGGTGCATCCGCAACCATATCTTGCGTAATTCCGTGAATTGCAATTGAAGATTTTCTTATGTGTTGTTGAGGATTGATAAGAGTTTGAAATTCATCTTTAACCTTGCCGTTTTCAAGTCTTACCCCTGCAAACTCAACCATTCTTTCTTTTGTATAATCAAGACCTGTTGTTTCAGTGTCTAAAACAATTTCTATAACTTTTTTTCTAGCCATTTAGTTTCCTAATTTAATCTTTTTCTAAAATAAATATATATACATTTTAATAATAGCACAAAAATAAATTATATGCTAAAATAAACTAAGTCATAAAGGAGATTTAAACATGTCAAACGCAAAAGATGTAAACGATTCAAATTTTGAACAAGAAGTTCTTCAAGCATCAACTCTTGTTTTGGTTGATTTTTGGGCTACTTGGTGTGGACCTTGCAGAAAATTAGGTCCTGTTTTAGATGAAATTGCTAACGATTACGCAGACAAATTAAAAGTTGTAAAAGTTAACGCTGACGAATGCGCAGAAACTGTTAAAGCAAATTCTATCAGCGGTCTTCCAAGCCTTTTGATTTTCAAAAATGGTGAAGCAGTTGAAAGAATGGTTGGCTTAATGCCTAAATCTACAATTATAAATAACATCGAAAAACATTTATAATTTTTAGATTAACTCGTTAGATACCGCAACAAGCGCGGTATGACAGAAATTAAAAAGATAAGGCGGTGGCTTTCAGCCACCGCCTTATCTTTTTGTCTATAAGCATTTAAGACTATAAGCAATAAGTTCAATTACAATCATAATGACATTTTAATAATAATTCGACTTAAAGCCTTAATTCTTAAAGTCTTATCTTCTATTCTAATTATTTTGTTTTTCCAACATAGAATGATGCGTTAATATTAGCGTTCAAAATTGTTTTACCAACTTCGATTGGTGCAGAGTCTTCTACTGCTGTTTCAGCACCTGATGACAACATAGCTTTTGAGCGCATTGCGTAATTAACATAAGGTCTTTGAGTTGTATCTGAACAATTTGTGTTCATTGATTTTAGACCAATTGTTTGCATATTCAATGGTTTTAATGCTGAATTTGCACGTTTGCTAGCTTTTTTAGATAATTCGCCTAAAAGAGCGTTGCATTCGTTTTCGTATTCTGTAGCTTTAAAAGTTAAGTTAGCAACTTCTGTAATACCCTTTGTTGAAGCGATATTGATAAATTTAGCAACTGAAGTTGTGTCTTTTACAAATACAATAACTGAGTTTGTAACAGTATAACCTTTTAAAGTCTTTTTACCTTTTGAACCATATTCGTAATTTGGTCTTACGCTATAGTCAGAAGTCTTGATATAATCGCCTCTATCTGTTTTAATAGCTGATTTCAAAGCGTTGTACAAGTTTTCTGAATTTTCTTTGTTTTCTTTAATTGCAATTTGAGAATCTTTGTTTACTGTTTCAACAGTAAAAGACATTTGAAACGCGTTAGGTGCAATTTCTTTAGTGCCTGACAAGTTGATATCAATAGTTCCGTCACCAACTGCGCCAGCAAAAGTTGCGCCAAAAATAACTACAAAAAGTGATAAAACTGTAATAACTATTTTTTTCATCGTTACATCCTTTCTTTTTTCAAAGGATTATAACAAAAATAAAAATTTGTTTCAATAAGGTGAGTATACAAACATTAAAGAGAATTAAGGCTATAAGACTTTAAGTTCATTTATATTCAAAATGTCATTCTAATATAAATCGACTTATCGTCTTAACTCTTACAGTCTTATTGTCTAATAAAAAATCACGCTACTTTCACCGCAACAAGCAAGCCTGCTGGCAAATCTAAAATTTCTGATTGATAATTAGGATTACCTGCAATTGCGTCTAAAAATGGCTTAACCTTTGGTGCGTGAGAAGTTACGTTATCAGCGGTAATTATGCCACCTTTTGGAATATGTTTATCCAACAAATTGTAGTAATCAATGTATTGACCCTTGTTCGCGTCAATAAAAGCAAAATCAATAACTTCCTCCTCTGGAAGTCGTTCAAGAATACCTATTGCAGAGCCTTCAAGAGTTGTAATTACATCCATAACGCCACAAGTTTTGAAATTTTCTTCTGCCAAAACTTTACGTTTTTCGTAAAATTCAATAGTTGTAAGATGACCGCCATTCTCCTTCAAAGCCTTTGCTAGCCAAATGCCTGAATAACCGTTTGAAGTTCCAATTTCGTAAGCATTTTTTACACCTGACATTTTAATAAGCATATTTAAAAAATTACCAGTAGAACGCGCAACATTCCAAAAATCATTTTGCGTTTCTTCTAGTTTTTTTAAAACTACCTCAGTTGTTGAATCCATTATCATTTGTTTATCTTTTTAACCTTTTCAGTAATTACTATTTCGCTAATTGGAACATCTATTTTTGACGTTTTAATAATTTGTTTTTTGCCTAAATCAAGAATTGAATATTTTCCGCCTCTTGCACCAGTAATGATAGCAAGGTTTGTACCGTTTATTCTATTAATTTTTATAGGGAAGGAATTTGTATCCAAATTGATTATAGAGGATACTTTATCATTTTGAGTATTCAACACTTGAAGAACACTGTTTTGAGCGCTCAATATGTACAAGGTGTTATTGTGCAAGAACAAGTCAACTGGTTTTGGCGCAACGTCAAGTTCTTGAATTTCTGATAATGTTGCATAATCAATAATTGCGATTTTATTTTTTGTTCTACTTGCTAAATAAATTTTATTTTGAGAATAAGCTATTGAGTAAACATTCGGGAATATACCAATTTCTTTAATCAAGAAGTCATTGTTTAACTCAACTGCCCAAACATCATTTGTCTTTTTGTCAACGTAAATCAATTTTGAAGAATCAGGAGTAATGTACAATTTCGTACACATGCCGTTCACTTGAATTTTTTGTTTCATCAACATTGTAGGCAAATCAATTACATAAATTGAAGAGGTTTCAGGAACAGTAACATAAGCCTTTTTATTGTTTGAATCAATAACGATTTCTTCAGGTTGAGCGTCAAATTCAAAGGTTTTGATAACCGCTTCATCTGCCAAAGAAATAACGTTTAACTCAGGAACATCAAAATTTGTTACCAATAAAAATCTATCGTTATAAGATTTCAAGTCAATTGGAATTGTGTTCATTGCCAAAGCATAAGCAGGTTTTGTACTTTCAGTCGGAATTACGTGAATATTTTTCGATTTACACGTAATCACATACATATTTTTGTTTTTCAATTGCGGAATAGTTGCAACCAAATCTTTTTTTACTGTTGTGTTTGTAACCTTTTGAACCTCAACAAACTCTGAATTAACCTTCAAACCTGTTTCTTGCTCAGTTGCAATTCTCAAACTACCAATAATACTCTTGATATTTTCAGGAATAATTAATCCCTTTGGAACAAGCATATCTTGAGGCAATAAGCCAGTTCTAACCTCTAAAAATGGGTCAGATTGGTAAAGAACAGTTCTTTTTCCGTCTTTACCTTCAATAACCTTCAATAACGTAAAATCATTGTTAAACACTACGATATCAGGTAAATTTTTTAAGCTTTTATTTTGAGGTTCTGTTTTTTTGATTGAAATAGTTTGCGGTTTAATTATTTTTGCTGGAAACAACGGCAAATATAACGTGTTATCAATTGTAATCAAGCCGTCAAAACGAATTTCAGCCTTTGGAAAATCTTTTTTAATATAATTTGTTATATCATCAGGAATTTTTGCTGCAAAAGCAGACGAAATATTCAAAAATAATACCATTAAAAGTACTAAAAACTTACGCATTATTGGAAAACCCCTTTTACTTTATCCTTCAACGAATCTTGAGCTTTTCGCCCTGTGTTAATTTCAAATAATCGTTTATAAAGTTGTCTTTCCTCAGCGTTAATTTTATCAGGAGTTTTAACCGTTACAACAATTATATGATCGCCTCTGTGGCTTGGTTTTTGAATATGAGGAACGCCTGCGCCCTTGATTTTAACCATATTACCACTTTGAATACCTGCTTGAATTTGAACCTTCTTTTCTCCGTCAAGAGTTTTAACCATAACTTCATCACCCAAAACTGCTTGTGCAGGAGTTATATCAAGCGTTGTTATAATATTTATACCGTCGCGGTTGTAGTATTCAGAAGGTTTTACGTGAATAACAACGTACAAATCACCCGCTGGACCACCATTTACGCCACAATCACCTTCGCCTGACAAACGCATTTTAGACATATTGTCCACGCCCGCAGGAATTTTAATTTCTAATTTCTTTTCTTTTTCAACTCTACCTTGACCTTTGCAAGCCTCGCATGGAATTTCGATTTTCTTACCTGTGCCTCTACAATCAGGACATACTGCAACTTGAGTGAAGTGTCCTAAAATTGTTTGTGTAGTTTGTTGAATTTTGCCTGAACCGCCACAAGTTGGACAAATTTTTGGAGAAGTTCCAGCTTTTGCACCAGAGCCATTACATTCTGAACAAACTTCTAAATGGTCAATTTTTACATCTTTTTTGCAACCAAAAACTGCTTCTTCAAATTCAAGCTCTACATCCAAGCGTAAGTCATCACCTTGTCTTGGCGCATTTGGGTCAGCCTGTCTTTGAGAAAATCCAAAACCGTCAAAGAACGATGCAAAAATATCGTTCAAATCGCCAAAACCACCTGCAAAAGGTCCACCTGTATCAAAACCTGCATTTTTCAAACCGTCTTCACCAAATCGGTCGTAAGTTGCACGTTTTTCATCGTCCATTAAAGTTTCGTATGCTTTACCGATTTCTTTAAATTTTTCTTCTGCATCAGGTGCTTTATTTACATCAGGGTGATATTGACGCGCCATTTTTCTGAAGGCGCTTTTGATTTCGTCTTTTGAAGCGTTTCTATCCACCCCTAAGGTTTCGTAATAATCTGCCATTTTTCCAGCTAATTCCTTTTTCTATTCTGCGGCTGCCACATTTACTAACGCTGCACGCAAAACTTTATCTCCGATTTTGTATCCTTTTTGAAGTTCGTTTATGATTGTTCCTTCTGGATGTTCGCTAGTTGGAGTTTGCATTACAGCCTCGTGGAAGTTAGGGTCAAATTCTTTTCCCTCTGTTTCAATAACTTCCAAACCTATTTTTGTTAAAGTATCTTTCATTTGTTTCAAAACAAGATTAAAGCTATCTTTTACTTGTTGACAATCTTCAATATTTTCAACTGCTTTTTGACCTCTGTCGAAGTTATCCAAAACCTCGATTAATTGTTTCAAAGTGTTTTCAGCACCGTATTTCAACAAGTTTTCGCGTTCTTGCGCTTGACGTTTTCTATAATTTTCAAAGTCAGCTGCAAGACGGATGTATTGATTGTTTAAATTATCATATTTTGCTTGAAGACTATCATCTTGAGCTTGAGCCTCTTGATTTTGTTCTTCTTGAGCTTCTTCTTGCGCATTTGCGTTATCTAAATCCATATCCTTGTTAAATGGATTACTTTCAGTGTTTTTTTGTTCTTCTTGTTTTTTCTTGTGTGACATGATTTCACCTACTTACATAAAATATTATACAATTTTAATTATACGTTATCAATTTACATAAACAAGTTAAATTTATTTTTTTTTAATATTGTTATCAAAATATTAAAATTTCATTAACAATTGGGCAAAATTTAAAATTTTGAAGTATAAATATATTATTAAACGATTAGGATATTACAAAGTAGGAGGCATAAAATGAAAATTAGACCAATCGGTGACAGAATTGTAATCAAAGTTATTGAAGATACAGCGCAAACAGAAGGCGGAATTTTTATTCCAGATAGCGCAAAAGAAAAACCACAAAAAGGTGAAGTTGTAGCAGTAGGCGAAGGCAAAACTTTAGACAACGGTGAAAAAGCACCTGTATCAGTTAAAGTTGGCGAAACTATTATTTATGAAAAATACGCAGGTAGAGATATTAAAATCGACGGCGAAACATTAAAAATCTTGTCAACATCAGACGTTTTAGGTGTACTAGAATAATTCTCTTATCGACTTAACATCTTAAAGTCTTAACGACAAAAAAAATAAAAGTTATTACATTATTTTATAAAGGGAAAATGGAAAATGGCTAAGAAAATTGTATTTCAAGAAGAAGCTAGAAAATCATTATTAAAAGGTATTGATGCAGTAGCAGACGCAGTAAAAGTTACATTAGGACCAAAAGGCAGAAATGTAATTTTAGAAAAAAAATATGGTGCACCACAAATCGTTAACGACGGTGTAACAATTGCAAAAGAAATCGAATTAAAAGACGGTTTAGAAAATGCAGGCGCACAATTATTAAAAGAAGTTTCATCAAAAACAAATGATGTAGCTGGTGATGGTACAACAACCGCTTCAGTTTTAGCACAAGCAATCGTAAGAGAAGGTTTGAGAAATTTAACTGCTGGTGCTAACCCAATGAGCATTAAACGTGGTATTGATAAAGCTGTAGAAGTTGCAGTTGAAAAAATCAAATCAATGTCAAAAGCTGTTAATACAAAAGAAGAAATTGCACAAGTTGCAGGTATTTCTGCTGGTAACAACACAGAAATCGGTGAATTAATCGCTGAAGCAATGGAAAAAGTTGGTAACGAAGGTGTTATCACAGTTGAAGAAAGCAAATCTTTCGGTACAAACTTAAAAGTTGTTGAAGGTATGCAATTTGATAAAGGTTATATTTCACCATACTTCGTAACAGATGCAGAAAGAATGGAAGCAGTTTTAGAAGATGCTTATGTATTCTGTTGCAACAAAAAAATCAACTTAATCCAAGACTTAGTTCCATTACTAGAACAAGTTGCAAGAGATGGTAAATCATTATTATTGATTGCAGAAGATATTGAGGGTGAAGCTTTAGCAACATTAGTTGTTAACACAATGAGAAAAGTTATCAGAGCAGTTGCAGTTAAAGCTCCTGGATTTGGTGATAGAAGAAAAGCTATGTTAGAAGATATTGCTATCTTAACAGGTGGTCAAATGTTCACTGAAGAACTTGGTATCAAAATGGAAAACGTAACAACTCAAATGTTAGGTCAAGCTAAACGTGTTACAGTTACAAAAGACGAAACAACAATTGTTGTTGGTGATGAAACAAAATCTGCTGTTAAAGAAAGAATTTCTTTAATCAAAAAACAAATTGAAGCTTCAGACAGCGATTACGATAAAGAAAAATTACAAGAACGTATGGCAAAATTGTCAGGCGGTGTTGCAGTAATCGAAGTTGGTGCAGCAAGTGAAGTTGAATTGAAAGAAAGAAAACTAAGAATTGAAGATGCTCTAAACGCAACAAGAGCTGCTAACGAAGAAGGTATTGTTCCTGGTGGCGGTGTTGCTTTATTAAGAGTTCAACAAGAATTAGAAAATAAATTAAATTCAACAGAATTTGATTCAGATGATGAAAAAATCGGTTATAGAATTTTAACAGCATCATTAGATATTCCTCTACGTTTAATCGCAGCAAACGCTGGTGCAAAATCAGATGTTGTAGTTGAAATGGTTAAATCAGAAGAGGGTGCATTCGGTTATGATGCAATGTCAAACGTATATACAGATATGTTCAAAGCTGGTATCGTTGACCCTGCTAAAGTAACAAGAAGTGCATTAGTAAACGCATCATCAGTTGGTTCAATGTTGTTAACAACAGAAGCAGCAGTAGTAGACATTCCAGAAGAAAAACCAGCAATGCCTGATATGTCAGCAATGGCTGGTATGGGAGGAATGGGCGGCATGATGTAATTGCGTCAGCCGGTGTGAGCGGTGTTGGCTTTGCGTAGGCAAAGACAAGCAGGCGAACACTACGAAACCGCCGTTGCGAAGCGGAGCAATCTTTGATTGCACAGGCGGGAAAACAATGCATCAGCCGATGTGAAACCTAAAATGTAGGTTGGGGTTTCCACCCCAACACAAAATAAAAAGAGGGGCGAAGCTTTTAGCTTCGCCCCTCTTTTATAAATAAAACTTGAACTAATTTTTTCTACCTGGAACTACGTTATATTTTTCGTAGTCTAGTTTTTTTCTAGGTTTATTTACATCACTATCGCTCATTTTTTTCAAATCTTCTTCAGTTGTTTTGAATTTCTTTTTATAAAGTTCTACATTGAATTGAACGACTTCAGGATATTGGATATAAATATCGTTTTTAGAAAATTTATTTAATGCTCTTCTCAAACAACCCATATAAACTGTTTCAAAGTGTTTTGTTTGAATATATTCACCAATAGCTTCAGGTTTTATAGAATCACCCTCAACCGCCAAAGTTTCCATTATAACTGGATTTTCTTGAGTGTATGTATCTTTGATTGCGGCTGTATAATGTTTATAATTTGTAGAAACATTTGGGTCGATTGTTGTCATTACAACGTAATAATTTTTTCTGTTTTTATGATTATAAAGTCCCTCTGTTGCGTAGTGCATACTGTCAGGAGCTTTTGATGCCATATAATCAAAATCTTTTAGAGATTCTAGATAAAGTTGTTTACCCCAATTTTCTCCACCTTGTTCAAAAAATCTACCAAAATATTGTTGGTATAAAATTTTGTGACCTTTGTTTCTTGAATATACGTTAAACATTGCATTTTTCATTGCAATATTATTTCCTATATCATTAGGGTCTGTTGACTTATTAGAAACTTTTTGTGCGGCTTGTAAAATTCTTGTAGTAAATTCTTGTGGAACACCAGCATAAGCTAGTACGAACAAGCTTGCATCATCAAACATTGAAAATCTTCCACCAACACCGTCGTGTACATATAGATTTTTAATATAATTTGGATTATCTCTAGTTATCGCACTTAAGTTGTCATCTTGTGCAAATTTTGATGTACAAATTGCAAAGTGTTGTTGTGCTTTTGTTCTTGCCTCTTTTGGTCTTACGCCATTTGCAATATAATAATCTATCAATTCTTGTTCAAATCTTTTGAATGCATCTTGTGTTTCAAAAGTTTTACCTGATTTTGAAACAACCAAGAAGTTTAAGTTTTGAATACCAACATTTGTACTTTTAATAAAATTATCCATACTTAGTGGATCAATATCAGAATAGAAGTAAACATCTTGTTTATTGAATCCTGTCATATTTAATAAAAATTCTGAAGTGTGTTTAGAGCCACCAATACCAAGAACTACAAGAGGTCTATTAACTTTATCTTTTCTCATTTTTAATTTGTTAGCTTGAGAATAAATTTCTGACAAATGACCTTTTAATTGTTCTTGTGGAAGATTTGCCCATTTTAAGAATTGTTCATTTTTATCTTTTCTTGAATTGAAATCATTTATAATCTTTTTAATATCACTTTCATGAGAAGAATAATAATGATTAAAATTATCTGTCATGTGAGGGAAAGTATAATCACCTGAGTAGTTATCTTTAACAACCTCTACTGTTTTGACGTGTTTATTTTCATAAGCTAATCTATCTAAATTCTCCATACTGTCTATAGTTGGATTTATCATAGCCATGCTTAATATTTCTAATAACATAAGTTGGATTCTCCTTTTTTATAATATTAACATAATTGTTTAAAAAAATCTTTTAAGTTAAAATAAAAATATGAAGAAACCAGAATTATTGTTACCGGCAGGTAATATCGAAAAATTAAAATATGCAATCGAATACGGTGCAGATGCCGTTTATTTAGGCGTTGTAGACTTTAGCTTAAGAGCAATGAGAAAAGGTGAACTTATCACGCTCGATAACCTTAAAGAGGCTATAGATATTGCTCATCAGCACAATGTTAAAGCTTATTTAACATTAAACATTTTTGCTTTTAATCAAGATATAAAACTTCTTGAGCAAGCAATGGATAAGATTATTGAAAGTAATCCTGATGCGATTATTTTAACAGACTTTGGTGTATTTAACGTTGTTAGAAGATACATGCCAAATGTACCAATCCACGTAAGTACACAAACAAATATTTTAAACTATGAGGCAGTTAAATTCTGGAAAGATTTAGGTGCAGAAAGAGTAATCCTTGCAAGAGAATTGCCTATCAAGGATGTTAAAGAAATAAAAGAAAAAGTACCTGATATTGAAACAGAAGTATTTATTCACGGTTCTCAATGCGTATCATTTTCTGGAAGATGCTTGTTAAGTGATTACATGACTTATGGCGAAAGAAAAGCTAACCACGGTAATTGTGCTCAACCATGCCGTTGGAGTTATAAATTACTAGAAGAAACTCGCCCAGGACAATATTTTGAAATAAACCAAGACAATCGTGGCACACATATTTTGAGTCCAAAAGATTTGTGTCTTGTTGAATATTTGAGAGAACTTATTGATGCAGGTGTAGATTCCCTTAAAATTGAGGGTAGAACAAAGAGCTTGTATTATGTTTCTGCAGTAACAAAAGCTTATCGTTCTGCTATTGATGAAGTTTTTGAAAACCCAAATTGTGATTTGCACAAATATTATGAAGAACTTAAAAAAGTTGGTAACAGAGGTTATACACAAGGTTTTTATCTTGGTAATAACAATTCTGAAAGTTATAGTTACGAAATTTCAAAAGGTTTGGCCGGTGCTGATTTCTTATGCGAATTTTGGGATAAGAAAGAGGATGATGAATTGTATTTAGTTAAAACTAAAAACAAATTCTTAAAAGGTCAAGAAATTGAAATTATAACTCCTGACGAACAATATTTCACTTGTGCAACTCAAATTATTAGCAAGAAAACAGGCGAAGAAACTGATGTTGCAAATACAAATGACGAATTGTATATAAGATTTGAAAGAGCACCAAAAAATTATAAATTTGCTCTTGCAAGAACTAAGGAAATTAAAAATAATGATAATTAAACCAGATTATAATCTAAAAAACATTTATGAAATCACTCCAAAAATGCTATTAGATATGGGAATTAAAGCCATATTTTTAGATTTGGATAGTACAATTATGGTTTCTAAATCTGGTAAATTTACTCCTAAAACAATGGAATGGTTCAAAACTTTAAAGAAAGATTTTTATATTGCGATAGTAACAAACAATAAAAATCCTGAATATACAAAGCTTACAAAAAAAGCTATTCCGTTCAAGGTTGTAGAATGTGCAAACAAACCAAACCCTAAAAAGGTAAAAGAATTAATCCGCTTGATTTCTGTTAAACCACACGAGGTTGTAATGGTAGGTGATAGACCATTAACAGATATTCTTGTAGGCAAATTTGCAGGCACAAAAACTATCCTTGTAGGTTCAATTAACGATAACGAAAACATGCCTACAAAAGTTGTTAGAGCAATTGAAAGAAGTGTTATTCGTCATTTCTAAAGATTAATTTGTTGTTACTTCGTAACAACAAAAGAAGTCCATTGATCTTGGTGAATTTCTTCAACAATTTTTAGATTTTCTCTTTCAATAGCCTCAAGAACAACAGGTTTCTTTTCTTCCAAAATACCACTCAAAGATAAATAAGCATTATCTTTCATAATATTTTTTAAATCACCCATTATTTCAAATAAAACATTGTGTAAAATGTTTGCACATACAAAATCAAATTTGTCTGTAATTTTATCTGCAGTATTTAATTCGAATGTAATATCAGGACATTCATTCAACTTAGCGTTATCAATAGCTGTTTGAATAACAGTTTCGTCATTATCACAGCCATAAACCTTCGTAGCACCAAGTTTTTTAGCCAAAATCGCTAAAATTCCAGAACCCATACCAATATCAGCAACTTCTGCGTTTTTAGGCATGTATTTTTCTAAAGCTTTCATACAAAGTTGAGTAGTTTGGTGAGTACCTGTACCAAAAGCACATCCTGGGTCAAGTTTGATAATTACTTCGTGTTCTTTTGGTTGATATTCTATCCAAGTTGGAACAACAGTAATTTTGTCAGTAACATGTGTTACATCCCATTTTTCTTTCCATTTTTTAGACCAGTCTTCATTTTCGATTTTTGTAACTGTAAATTCCCAACTACCTAAATCTTCTTCTGAAAACCCACGTGAAATCATCATTTTACGTGCAGATTTCAATCTTTCTGCAATATTTTCAGGGTCTTTTATAAAAGCTTTTAATGTCCCTTTTGTCGTAGAAATCATTTCTAAATCTTTAAAAGCCTCTTCTTCAAGAATAACACCGTCACAGTCGAAAGTTTCAAAACACATGTTTGAAATTTCTTCTTCCATTTCAGGATTTATAACAAATCTTAGTTCATAGTATTGGTCTTGATTATTCAACGCATTCACCCATAACTCTGTATTTGTTATATCTTTGTTCT